>JAROBA010000004.1 GCA_029432815.1 Pontiellaceae bacterium B1224
GAAAGTCAGCACCACATTTTCAGCCGCAGCACCTTGTAGATTGCCCCAACTCGCCAGGCATTTTCTCGGCAGGTCCGAAGCTTACTGCTCTATATTTTCCAGGATGCTTTTTATGTCCTCTAATTGTTCCTTGATGGAGATGCTATTCTTCGTGTTGTCGATTTGATTACGAACCTGCACCATGCTTTTGTTCAGTTGAACGAGCTGTTCAGCAGCCTCTTTTGACTGTGTACTTGTTTCCGTCATTCCCTGTCCAATTTGCTTAATGCGTTCGTTCATTTGAACCAGTTGTTCAGCGATCTCTACTGACTGTGTATTAGCTGACGTTATCCCCTGTCCAATTTCTGAAATACTATTATTCAGCAATACGAGTTGCTCAGTGATCTCTTTTGGCACTCCAATTTGCGCAATGCTGTTGTTCATCTGAACCAGTTGCTCAGCCGTCTCTATCGACTGTGTATTAGATGCCGTTATTCTCTGGTCAACGTGCTCAATATTTTTATTCATTTGAGCGAGCAGCTCATTTGTTTCTCTCGACAGTGAATTGGATATTTTTATTTCTTCCAGCAATTGGAGGTCGCTGCTCGTGACGTTGTTAGATTCTTTTGAGCAGCCCGCTGTAATAAAGAAAACGGTACCGGCGAGAGTTGCTAAACTGACATACGATTTTAGTTTCATACTATTACCTTTGTTTTTAGAGCATTACGGGGAACCTGCCGTAATGTGTATTAATCACGATGAGATCTAACACTTTTATAATTTTGTTTAATCGATCATCAAGAAGTACGAATTGGAATCCATAGTATTAGTAGTTCTTTTTCTCCCGACATTTTTTTATTTGTACCAAAAGCTCCGAGTAAAAACTTATTCCTATAGCTTGTTTCAAACCCATTTTCAGTTTTGAGTTTCGTGTAACTCTCATGGTTAATAAGGCTTGTGAGAAATGTTTTGCTAGAGTGGTATTTTAGAAGTTTTCCTTCATCGTCAAAATATGATTTTTTTGTTCCTCCTAGTATAATTAACCCCAGATCTCCACTGGAGTATGCTTGAAATCCACTGCTTGTTTGGGCCACGTGAGAATCTGCAAATAATAATAGAGGAAGGCAGATGTATTCCCCTTCATCGACATACGGATTTTTATCAGAATTATACTTTTTCACTAATGCTTCTGGAATATCCTGGTCGATTCTTTTTAGAGACATATTCGTACTACTACATCCAACTAATGTGAGAACGACTAGTGAAATAATTAATTGAAGTGGTTTCATTTTTTCTCCTATCACCCGCCTAATGAACTTCTGAAAGCTTTGAGTATTTGTTTTATTGTTTATGTATACCTTTTCTAGCAAACGTTTGAAATGAGGGTGAGAGTAAACAAGATTGCCTGACTCAACGAGCGTTGTCTCGATAGCCTAAATTGACTGGCTGGACAATTTTGAATTTCTTTTTTATTCTTTCCAAAAATGACGCTTTGAATTCAAATTCAATCTCTATCACATCAATGGTGCTCTTCCATTCATTGTTCTCTAATAAATATTGCTCAATAATTCGGGTTACTTCTGGAGTTGATAACAAGGTTCTTGATTCATAAATTCGACTAGGTTGCTCCTCTCTATAACGCAATTTAAACCCCTTTAAATTGCTCCCTATTGCCTGAAGAAACTCCTTGGGTGATTTGTCTATATCTATGCAATCATCTTCCTCCAAACCTTCTTTTAATTGAAGCAATGCATCTCTAATCTCAGCCATGCTTGGATTATCAATTATTTTATCAACATCAGGAATTACAAGTTTCATATTTGTCTCTGCTCAACTATTACTTCTCAGGCACAGCTACCTGAGAGGTGAATATTAAAGAGGGTTTCGGCAGAAATGCCTGTTTACAACATTTAACATCCGCACTCTTTTCTTAAAAAGACAGATTGAGAGGTTTCGACAATTATGGCAAGTGAAATCCTTGGTGTTGCGCATGTCGGGGCTACTTCACGGTCTGATTTTTCCGAAAAACGGATCAAAGCTCTAATCTGATACGAAAAAATTGTTGGTCTACATGATCAACAGCTCCAGACAACGAAGGCGGGTTATCAATGGGCCGGCAAAAGGTTCCCAACCTCGTAGATTGGTGGATTTATCAATCCATATAGTTCCTGTTTTGTTTGTGGCCCATGTCATTTGCATCAGGTTATTTGTTGAGATCGAGAGCACACCGATATCAGGTGCTGATATCACAGTAACTTCGAAAAAGAGGTCATCATCACCATGTCTTGAATTAAGCCACGGCCCACCATCCCCCGACATGTATGCATTTCCATCAGGATAATAGGACCAGGCCTCAACTATCCGCCCTCAACACATACAAACACAAAAAAGCCCCAATCCGTTAAGGATCAGGGCTTGAAGGTGGTGGCGAGTCCCAGAATTGAACTGGGGACACGCGGATTTTCAATCCGCTGCTCTACCGACTGAGCTAACTCGCCGTTTGGGGACCCCGGGAAGGCCTCCAACAAAATTGTTTTATGACTGCTACTGCATCCAAAAATGCTTTTTGGCAAATGCCTGACCTGAGCCATGCTTCAAATACTGTTCAAATTCAGCAGCTTTTTCTCGGGTTTCAAATGCTATATAGCACTCAACCTTCCAAGGCCGGAACTTTGCAGTATGCCTATTTGCCCCTTCATTATGACTCACCAAACGCTTTTTCAAGTCGCTGGTCAACCCAATGTATGTTTTCGAGCAATCAACTTCGCTTCGAATCAAATAAACATAATGCATTGAATCTTCCAAATGGCTCGCCATGCGAAGCTCTCAACAATCATTTTCTCTGTCCTGCTACGCCAAGGCTTCGCAGAACATGCTTCTCTCTTCGCTACACTTCGAGCGAAGCATGGTCGGGGCGACTGGATTCGAACCAGCGACTTCTACGTCCCGAACGTAGCGCTCTACCAGGCTGAGCCACGCCCCGTCTTGACCAAAGAAGAGCGTAGTGTACGAATCCGCGTTTAAATGGCAAGCGGGAAAAGGAGGGTTTTTCTTGGATGCTTGGAATATTGGATTTATGAATTACTGGCTATTCGCAAATTCAAACCCAAATACCTACTTTTCAGCAACCCAAGCATCCAGCAATCCAATATTCTATTCTCGCTCAAGCACGGGGATGAGCCAGCTGATAGACCTCTTTAAGGCGTTCTACCGAAACGTGGGTATAGATCTGGGTGGTGGATAGCGAGGCATGCCCGAGCAGCTCCTGCACACTACGCAGATCAGCCCCCGCATCGAGCAGATGCGTGGCAAAACTATGCCGCAGGCTATGCGGGGTCAGCTCGGCATTCAGATGGCAGAAAAGCACATATTTTTTCATCATCCGTTCAATCGATCGCGCGGTGATGGGCCCGCCGTTTTTATTCAGAAAAACGGGACTGCGCACACTTTTCTTTCCCTCGAGCAGCCAGACATTTTCGCGCAGTTCCAGATTTTTCATCAGGGTCCGAATGGCGGGAGAGCCCAAAGGGCACAACCGTTCTTTCTTTCCTTTACCGCGAACGCGTGCCACCCCGGAAAGCAGATCAATACGATCCTCCGGAAGCTGCACGAGCTCGTTGATGCGCATGCCGGTGGAATAGAGCATTTCGAGGATCGCGGAATCGCGCGCCACCATATATTCCCGCCAAAGCTTCTGCTTCGGGTTCGAAGTCGTTTGCCCTTCGTTATAGTTCACCGGAGCATCCAGCAGTTTAACCACCTCGGTCGTCGAAAGGATCTGCGGGAGATAGTTTCCTTTCTTCGGAAGGCTGAGTCCGCTAAACGGGTTCTGCTCCACATATTCCTCGCGCAGCAGAAACTTATAGAATGACCGCAACGCCGAAAGCTTCCGGCCGGTGGTAGTTGGTGCCATTTCCAGCTTCTGGAAAAAGACGAGAAACTTACGGGCAGAAAAGCGGTCGGCACTCTTCCAATTAAAGGGAGCCTGCGCATCGTCGCCCCACACGATTTCGCAATACTGCCGGATATCAATCAGGTAGTTGCTGATCGTATGCTCCGAAGCATTTTTCTCGGCTTCCAAATATTGGATAAAATGCTTAACGCAGGGATCGATCATAGAATAAATCTAACACGTTCAGGCTTCTACGCCTCTTTACGGCCGCTCATCAGAAATATGGTAAAGCGACGCGTTCCTCCGGCTGCAACGGATCGGGTGACTTCCGCGGCCTGGACATCCCGGATATCGGCGAACCCCGCTTGAACCAAGGTACTCCGGAATGCTCTGCGATCAAAACCATCATGGAACACATTGATTGGATCTCGATGGAATAGCCCGTCATCCAAATCCAGATCGGCAATGCAGAGCATACCTCCCGGCTTCAGGGCCGCATAAAATTGCTGCAGTACCGCTTCGATATGTTGAATATGATGAAATGCCATACTGCTGACAATCAGATCATATTGTCCCGGCAACGGTTCCCCCTTGTCGAGATCGAGATGTAGTGCACTAACATTCTTCAAACCCAACTGCTCCGCCTTCTGCAGAAAAACCTCCAGCATGCCGGCGGAATTATCAACCCCGGTCAGCGAAGCCACATTGGCAGCCAGGTGCAGCGACAGCAGCCCGGTGCCACATCCGAAATCGAGCACATCCATTTCCGGCGACAGTACCACCTTCGATGCCAACGTGTCGGCGATTGCACCAAGCATCGTCACCCGGGGAGAATGCTCATCCCACTCCGAGGCTCGTACATCGAAGTCTCTACGGTTTGGCATCGTCTACTCCTCTGCCGCCGCTTCTTCTTTTTTCGGCTTGGGTTTGCGCGGTGCCGGCAGTCCGTATTGATCCATCAGCTCAGTGTAGTTCGGAATCTGTTCCGCATAACGCGCAGCCATTTTCTTGAGCGCGGCCAGCTGACGATCGGAAAGTGCGCCTTTACCTTTGAACTGACTGGAGATCGATTCAAAGAACGTCCTGTCGTTGAACTCCCGCTTCCCGCGCATGGTCGGTTCCGCCCATTCCGTGATGTTTTCCATCAGCGCAATCACCGGTGCAGTCGTCGGATCGGCTTCCACTTCCGGTTTTTCATCCAGCTTAAATTCGGCTTTGAGCGCCTCGAAATTTTCAAGCTGTTCGGAATATTTACCGAGCAGCGTATCCAGATAGGCCACCTGTCGATCAGACAGACGTTTGCCCATCGTGATCTGATCGCCCAGCGAGGTCACAAATTTCTTATCGTCGTAGGTGCGCTTGCCCACTTTCTGGGGCTCATCAAATTTCACCGCCGAAAGAATCTCAATCTTCCGCGCAGTGTCACCACGAACGGCTTCCGGCTCAACCAGCTCCAGCTCGGTTGCCATACCTTCCGGAATCTGCTTGATATAGCGGCAGCACATTTTATGCAGCATTTCACCCTGACGCTTCGAGAGCAACTCGCCTTCGTTCACCTTTTCTTTCAGATCTTCAAAGGTTTTCTGATCGTCGTAGGTACGGCGACCGGATTTAACAGCCGGGGCCCATTCCGTCACAGTTTCCAAAGCCTGGAAACATTTTGCCACAAAGGCCGGCTCGGCCGTTTCCTTCGCGTGTTCAATCCATTCAAGCAGGGAAGGATAAAACTCCTTCATCATTTCGGTCCACTCGATCTTGCCCTCTTCCACGTCGTCGAGCTTACTTTCCATATTGGCCGTAAAACGGGCTTCAAACAAATCGACCTTATTGTCGGTCTTGAGCTTTTCCTCCGTGCGCAGCACCAGCGTAATCAGTTCTTTACCCAGATCGGTCGGAATCAGCGAACGCTTTTCTTTGATCACATATTCACGTTCATCCAGCTTGGACATAATCGCCGCATAGGTCGACGGACGGCCCACCCCGTTTTCTTCCAATGCCCGGATCAGCGAGGCTTCCGTATAGCGCGCAACCGGCTTGGTTTCTTTCTGCTCAGAAAGCCAGTCCACCACATCGAGGTTTTCATCCTTCGTGAGCGGCGGAATGGTTTCGGTTTCCGAATCATCGCCCTCTTTCGGCTTATCAGCGGCGGCTTCAATGCCGGATGCTTTCATATAACCGGGGAATGCGATTTCCGATGCGGTGGCACGGAACAAATAGGTATTTTCCGAACCCGCTTCAATTTCAACCGTACGACGTGCGATTTTTGCGGGCACCATCTGGCTGGCCACAAAACGCTCCCAGATCAGGCGATAGAGTTTCTGTTCGGCGGTATCGAGTTTGATGCCTTCCTTGCCGGGCTCTACAGCAACATCAGTCGGCCGGATTGCTTCATGGGCTTCCTGCGCCGCGCCTTTGCTCTTATAGAAATTCGGTTTCTCCGGCACATACTGATTGCCGTAGCTGTCGTTGATAAATGTGCGGCATTCATCCTGCGCGCTCTTTGCGATATTAAACGAGTCAGTACGCATGTAGGTGATCAGCCCGCTTTCATACAGCTTCTGTGCAACACCCATCGTGCGGGCTGGCGCAAAGCCAAGCGAGCCCGAGGCCGACTGCTGCAGCGTGGAGGTAATAAATGGAGGACGCGCACGACGGGTCACTTCCTTGGTGATGACATCGCTGACTTTCAGCGGGCTGTTATCCAGCTCCTTCTGAATACCTTCGAGCTGTTCCATCGTTTTCACCGCACCCGGCAGCAATTTACGATCCTTGATTCCGATCGGATTGCCATTGATGCGGGCGAGTTTAACCGTGAAGGGATCCAGCGGCGCTTCCTGCTTGCGCACCTGCGCTCCAACGGTGAAATAGGTTTCCGGCTGAAAGTTGGTGATTTCATTTTCGCGCTCCACCACCAGACGAAGCGCCACCGTCTGCACACGGCCGACGCTGTTGGCACCACGAATCTGTTTGCGCACCACCGGGCTGCCCTGGAATCCAACCAGACGGTCGAGAATACGGCGGGCCTGCTGCGCATTCACCCGGTCCATATCAATCTGTTCCGGCTTTTCAAACGCCGCAAGAATCGCGGGTTTGGTAATTTCGTTATAGGTGACCCGATAGAAATTTTCTTCCCCGACGTTTTTCTTCAGCGCCTCATAAAGATGCCACGCAATGGCCTCCCCCTCGCGGTCCGGGTCGGGCGCGAGGTAGACTTTTTCGCATTTCTTAGCTTCGTCCTTCAGCTCCTTCAGGACTTTTTTGCCGCGCGTCGTGCTGACGTAATCCGGTTCAAAATCTTTTTCCACATCCACGCCCAGCTTCTTCGCCGGCAGGTCGCGTACGTGACCCACCGAGGCCATCACGCTATAGTCCTTACCCAGAAACTGGTTGATCTTCTTCGCCTTAGCCGGCGACTCCACAATTACCAAATTTTTACTCATAGCTTTTCCTACTGCTTTCTTAAACTCGAAGGCACTAAGGACTCGAAGACTAGATTACGAATCGCTTAATGCCGTTCTTAATTAAAGTGACATTATAATTTATTAAATAACCCAACCGCATTTTACCTAACCTAAGATAAGTAAGCGTTTGAGCTTCGTATAAAGGGTTCATTTCGACGACGGCCTTATTTTCAACAACCACCTGATCCTCAACCACCATATCAATTCTTAATTTGTTTTGCTTGAGCACTTGCCCATCAAACTGAATAGGCAAATAAACCTGCACATCAACCTTGAGGCCCTTACGTCGTAGGTCATAAATCATGCATTCCTCATAAACTGACTCCAGCAACCCCGGCCCCAACTCCTTATGAACACGATAAGCAGAATCAACAATTTCCTTGCCGATTCGTTCAAGCTCATCTGTCAGTGGTTCGAAAGTCATTTTCTTCGTGCTCTTGGTGCCTTTGTGTTTATCTCATCCCACGCAGGTCTGCTGCGAGTTCGACCATCCTACCCGGGAGAGTACGGATGACTCGTTTCATTTCCAGGCCGAGGAGAATTCCGCTCAGCTCATGGCTTTTCAGGCCGACCGCCCGGGCCAGCGAATCGACATCGGTCGGTTCCTGCCAGAGCGCTTCTACAATTTTTGATTCCTCATCCGTCAGCGGAACATCCGGTCGGGCCGACGTTGCGGCATCGGGAGATTCCAATTCTGACGGCGGAATCAGGAATTCATACTCCTCTAAAATATCGTCCAATGATTGGACCAGCTTGGCGCCGTTTTTAATCAGCATGTGCGGGCCCTTGGCTCCGGGCGTATCAATCCGGCCCGGCAGCGCAAACACGGTGCGCCCCTGCTCGATCGCCGCATCGGCCGTGTGCATGGAACCGCCCTTAACATCGGACTCGATCAACAACACGCCCATGCTCAAACCACTGATGATGCGGTTGCGGTACGGAAACGTCATCCGGTCCGCCTGCCGTCCCATCGCATATTCACTGATGACCGCGCCCTGCTTTGCAATCTGTTCGACGAGTTCCGCATTTTCCGGCGGGTAGAGGCAATCAATCGCTCCGCCCAGCACGGCAATCGTCCGGCCCTTGCTTTTCAGTGCACCGCGATGCGCCGCCGTATCCGTTCCGCGCGCCAAGCCGCTGACCACCGTAAATCCAGTCTGGCCCAGCTGAAACGCCAACCGGTCGGCCACGCTTAATCCATAGTGCGAGGTTGCCCGCGAACCAACGATGCCAAGCGCTTTTCCATCCTCTGGAAGAAAGTGCCCCTTTATATAGAGGACCAACGGCGGATCATGAATCGCCTTCAGCGCTTCCGGATATTCATCGTCGATCATCGTAATGATGCGAGCGCCGCAATCGGCCGCTTTATCAATCTCTGCTTCAGGATCAATCGAATCGCGCTGGGTAATAATCTTCAGCGCCAGCTTTTCGCCAACACCACGGGCCTCCATTAAATCTTCGCGCTCCGCTTCCAGAATCGCTTTGGGCGAACCCAGACAATCGATCAGGCGCCGGACGCTCACCGGCCCGAGCCCTTCGATCATATTCAAAACAATATATGCCAATCGTTCCTGCATAAAAAAATTAACCACAAAGACTCGAAGAACACAAAGGAGCACGAAGAATCTGCTTTGTGCTTCTTAGAGACCTAAGTGCCTTAGTGTTCACAATTCGTTCCAAAGAGTTTCCATTAGGTCTTCAGGGATTTCGTTGCCGATGCTGGATTTTCCGATTTCAGAGACGAGCACAAATTTGGGCATGCCGCCGACCGTCTTTTTATCGACCGACAACGCTTCGCGCAGCGCGGGCCATTCGAGGCCGGGCGCCGTGACCGGGAGTTCCAATGCCTGGAAAATATGTTCGATGCGTTCGACTTCCGGTTGCGAGAGCCCAGTCCGTTCGGCCGAAGCGCGGGCGGCATAGACGGAACCAATGGCCACCGCCTCCCCGTGCACATATTGACCGTAGCCGGCGACATTTTCGATGGCGTGCCCGACGGTATGGCCGAAGTTCAGAATGGCACGGAGCCCGCCCTCGCGTTCGTCCTGCGCCACCACATCGGCCTTCACTTCGCAGCTACGACCGACCATTTTGGCGAGCAGCTCGGCGTTGTTCACATCGGCGAGGCCTTCAATATTTTCTTCCAAGGTTTGGAAAAATTCCGCGTCGTAGATGATGCCGTATTTAACAACTTCCGCCAGACCGGCCGCATATTCGCGCGGCGGCAGCGTTTTGAGGGTGTCGAGATCGGCCAGCACCAGTTGCGGTTGATAGAATGCACCGACGAGGTTTTTCCCCTCGGGAATATTCACGCCGGTTTTTCCGCCGACGGAGCTGTCGACCATCGAAAGCAACGAGGTTGGAACCTGCACGAAGTCTATTCCTCTTAAGTAGGTCGCGGCTACGAAACCGGCCAGATCGCCGATCACCCCGCCACCGAGCGCTACGATGAAGGAATGCCGATCAAGCCCGGCCTTCACGCATTCGCTCTGCAGCGCGAAAACATTTTCGCCGCATTTCGTCGGTTCACCGGGAGGCATCGTGACGATGCTCACGGAATGGCCGGCTTTTTCCAAGGATTGGAAAACGGTTTTCGCATAGAGCGCGCCGACGTTTTCATCGGTAATGATTAAACAGTTGCCTTTGAGCCCGACCTCGGAGCAAAGAGCGCCGATCCGGTCCAAAATTCCCGCTCCGATCAGGATGTTGTAGGAGCGATCGCCTAGATTTACTGGTACGTCGTATAACATAGCTCGGAGTGTGTAGGGGCTCAAAGGGGGGCAAGTCAACCAAAAAGAGAATCGGAAGATTTTTAAAAGTTTTTAATAGACCGGCCGTCAATTGCATGAAACAAATCGTTAATGGTTGATCAAAGTCCGATTAGAACCATTCCATCATGGAGCCTATATGATTAAAGCCGCATTTTTTACCAACGCCACTGCTGCTTCGGAAATTGAGTTTATGCATCGCTCTGAGCGAGCTTCGATCCTGGAGCGGGTTTATCCAGCGGATCGAATGCAGCGGATCGCCCGGAATTGTGACCTGTATCCAACGGTCATCACCTCGGAAAATTTTGATCGCCATCTTCCAGACCTTGGAAATTTGGAAATTATATTCAGCACCTGGGGTATCCCGCATCTATCAAGTAAACAGCTCGCAAAGCTGCCTTCGTTGAAAGTTCTGTTCTATGCCGCCGGTTCTGTCCAGCGTTTTGCGCCCCCCTTTCTGGGAAACGGGGTCCGGATCGTCAGCGCCCAGGCGGCCAATGCGGTGCCGGTGGCAGAATTCACGCAGGCCCAGATTATTCTGGCGAATAAAGGTTATTTCCGAAATATCCGTGAATACACAACCCCGTCCATGATATCAACCGCCTTCCGGGGAACGGGCAATTTCAACACGACCATTTCCCTGCTTGGCGCCGGAATGATCGGCCGTAAGCTCATCGAGCTGCTGAAACCCTTTCAGCTGAACGTGCTGGTATTCGACCCCTTCCTTTCAGATACGGATGCGACGGTCCTCAACGTGGAAAAGGTTGAGTTAATGGAAGCTTTTGAAGGTGGTCAGGTGGTATCCAATCATCTGGCGAACAAGGCCGAAACGGTGGGGATGCTCAAGGCGGCACACTTTTCAGCCATGCCGCCAAACGCGGTTTTCATTAATACCGGGCGCGGTGCAACGGTTGATGAAAACGGAATGTTCCAGGTCTTCAGCAAACGAACGGACCTCACCGCATTAATTGACGTTACACATCCAGAACCCCCGGAAGAAAATTCGCCTTATTATCAATTCCCCAACATACAACTCAGCAGCCATATCGCAGGATCGATCAGAAATGAAGTTCCCCGCATGGCCGATCTAGTCATCCAGGAATTTGAAAACTGGCTGGCCGGAAAACCGCTGCTCCATGAGATGACCCTGGAAAAACTGAAAACGATGGCCTGAAGCCGTCCCTCGGTTTTAGACGAGTGAAATACTCACACTTCGGGATTGAACCTGAAAAATCCCACGCCTATATTTTACCCAATTAGTACTAATTCTAACTAACCGAAAATCAGGAGAAATACCATGAACGTTGATCAGCATCTTAAAGTTGCAACCTGGCACATCGAACAGGCTCGTCTTCACGCCACCGTTGAAGAAGGCCACAAATGCGGATGCCCGCTGAACGATGACTATGCAAAAATCATCGAGCAGGTCGAAAGCGGCAACATTGTTGACGAAGGTCATTAATGATTGTGGCGCGGGCTTTCTTGCCTGCGCACGCTGAATAGGCAGACAAGAAAGTCTGCCTCACCAATTTAGAACCGCCCATTCAGGCGGTTCTTTTTTTGTGTCTGCATTGTTTTTTACATTCTGATGACAATTCGCCAGCGCGATTGATCTACGTTACCTTCATCAATCAAATGGAGAAATGTCATGGGAATGGGGAAATGGATCTGCGCGGGGTTGATTCTCGCAAACGTGTGCGTGGCGAGCGACCTGAGTCAAAAATACGAAAAGGCTTACTTTCTCGAAACCGCCAAGGGGCAGACAGAGGAGGCGCTCGATATCTACCGCGAAATTGCCGCGACCCCCGCGACGGATGAAAATCGTCAGACGATTATCCAATCTCTGAAACGGATGCTTGCGATTAACGAGGCCGTGGAAAAGAAAAACCAGCGTGCGGGAAAGCCGGAAAGCAAGATGGAACTCTATCGCCGCGGAGAGAAAAACCTAGCTCGCGGAATGGACATTCTACAGGGAAGCAAGGTGGCTGAGTACTCCGGTGAAGAAGAAAAACTATTCACGGCGGCGGAGGTTATTTTCAACCAGCTTCTCGTGATGGAACAGGACCAAGGGGAGCCCGGGGTCTCATATACCGACCGCGTGACCCGCCCCATGGTGCTGAAACAAATCATGGAGATCGCCCACAAAAACGCCAACCTAGAGCGCGTCGCGGAACTTCAGGCCAAACTCATCAAAATGGGAGAGCCCATCACTTCCGTGATCAGCCATTCTCCCGACAGGAGCGAAGCCGTGCTCTTCCTTCCCAAAGGTCGTCACCTCGTCAGTAATACGTTCGAAACACACGCTCCCAAGGGGGCGCGGGGCAATCTATTGATCAAGGGATCGGGCCGCGACGAATGCGTCATCGAGGGAACGCTCGACCGATCGATGTTCCACGTCAAACTCGGGGGAAAAGCCTCCTTCGAATCCCTGACGCTGAAACACCAGCGAGAGAGCGCAAAATCAACCCACTACGGTTGTTATGCGATCTGGGTGGATGGCGGAAGCGTGATGGCCACCAACTGCGCGTTTGTGGCGCTCGGGAACAACAGCCGCAGCGGGACCTGCGTCCAGGTGGCCGATGTCGGGAAAGCAACGTTCCGCGATTGTAATTTTCGCGGCTTCAATACGGCCGTCTTTTTGGGTCGCGGCTCAACCGAAGGTCACTTTGAACGCTGCGTCTTCCGCAACGCCCACTCCGGAATCGACATGGATAATGGCGCAGTATTGACCGTGAATCATTGCATCGTTACGGGTGCCACAAAAACCGGCGTGGCCGGATTTGGTGATAAAATTCGGATTGCGAATAGCCTGTTCATTGAAAACCGCGAAGGGATTCAGGTGTACAGTGATCGCGCTGAAATTGTCGAAAATGGATTCATCAACAACCAAGAGTATGGGATCAAAGTGAACAAAATAAGCGGCGTCGCCATTCGCAACAACATTTTTTCCCATAACCATTGTTTCGCCATCCATGCCTTCGGCGATGGCGACTCGTCGTTCATCGAGCACAATATCCTCGCGGATAACGGGTGCGATGTGGGTTTAACCGATCGTAAGGAGGGCTTCGCGCCGCTCAATAACACGACCTGGAACGAGGCGTCGACCGAAGAGCAACTTCGTTTTATAAACATGGGCGAAAAAAATACTTCAGCGGCCCCAAACGCGCCCATCAAAGATCCACAGTTTCAGGATGCGATAAACGGCGACTTCACGCCGCTGAATCCGAAAGTCATTGAAGCCGGCCGCGGCCTCAGCGATCCCGCCGTGATCAAAGCGCTTTGGGCGAAATACGCGGAAGCCGCGAAATGATCACTCAAATCCGCGCGAAATTGGAGGGACGGGCTCTGTCCCGCCCCAAACCATGACCTCGGCGCGGACATCCTATTTAACCGCGGGCGGATTGGTGGTTTTGCTGATCGGGCTTTTCGCCGCGATTTTCTCGCTGAACGCGCGGCACTATCAAACCGCGCTGAGCAACGCGGAGAGCGCGGTGGCCAAGGCGCTTGACGAACAGCGCGATCTTTTGTTGAGCCAGCTGGATCGCGAGGAAACCCGCGCCTTCGCCCTGATGGGAACGGAGCGGATTTTCGACGCGGATCTCTTTCAATTGCATGAAGGTCGCTTTCTGCCGGCGAGTCTCGCGGACGGATTCACGCACACGGTTTCGCGACCCGACGCGAACGCGGCGTTTAAAAAAGGCGTCGCCCTTTTGCCCGCGAAAGACGCGCTTCCCTTTTTCGAAATCGCGGCGCGCGCGGCGCCGGAAAACAGCGCGGATTGGTATCAAAAAATAAGCGCGCTGTTCAACGTGCTGGATTTCAGAACGGATCCTTCCGTGGCGAGCCAGATTCTTTTCGCGCTCGAACAATCCCGCGACGCGCTTTCCGCCTCCAGAAAGGCGTTTTTCCGCGGCCTGTTGGAGGAGCGCTTTCCCGATATAACGCGCATTGAAACGCGGCAAAACGAATTGCTAAAAACCGCGGAACGCTTGAACGCGGACGTGGTGGTGAAAAAAGGCGCGTTCCGCGTCGCGGTGGGCGACGAAATTCTCGCGGTCGGAAACAACGGCGTCGCGGTTTTATACGCGCCGGACTTTGGCGCGTCCAACGCCGCAGCGCTCTCGTTCACCCCGAAGGGAATTCATCGCGAGCTCCTGCCCGGGCTATATATCACCGCGTCAAAAACCGCGTTGGATGAAGAAAAGCGACGGCTCGCGCATCAATACCAGGCGGGCAACATCACACTCACGATCATGGCAGCTCTGGGTGCGTTGCTTTGCGTGGGACTAGGCGTCACGTTTCTCCATCAGCGAAAGCTCAACGCCATGCGGACGCGGTTCATCGCCACCGTCTCCCACGAACTGCGCACCCCGCTTTCGTTGATCCGCTTGCACGCTGAGACACTGGCACATGGCCGGGTTCCGTCGGGAAAAGAGAACGACTATCACCAGACCATTCTCACGGAAACGGATCGGCTGACAGGGATCGTGAATAACGTGCTCGATTTTTCCAGGATGGAGCGCGACAAACTGCAGGTTCATCTCGAAACGACCAGCCTATCCGAACTCACTGCGCGCGTCGCCGATTCGTTCCGCGACCGGTTGCGAGAGGATCAGATCGAACTGGAGCGGAATATCGCGGCAGATGTTTCCGGGCTCGTCGATCCGCTCGCGTATTCGCAGGTCGTCTTCAACCTGCTCGACAATGCCATCAAATATTCCGACGGTGCAAAATCCATCCGGATCGGGCTGGAAGTTTCCAATGGTTGGAATATTCTGACGGTCGAGGATCAGGGAATCGGAATTCCAAACAAACTGAAGAAGCATGTCTTCAATGAGTTTGTGCGGTCGGACGACCGCAAGGTGACCGCGCGGCGCGGAAGCGGCATTGGCCTGAACGTTGCGAAGCGGCTGGTTGAAAAAATGAATGGAACCATTGAGGTGGCAGACAACAAACCGAAGGGCTCGATTTTCACCGTCATACTGAAGTCTGCGAATGGCAAGATCATGGAATGACAGGATTATTTAATCGGCGGAGCGGAATGATCCTGTCATCCAATAATCCTGTCTTAAACTAAAGGGTGTTATGAAACTGCTGGTGGTTGATGACGAAAAAGCGATGGCCAATGCCATTCGTGACAATCTTGCATTTGAGGGCTTTCAGGTGGACGTGGCCTACGGCGGCCGATCCGCGCTCGACACCCTGCTCTCGGAAAAATATGCACTGGTTATCCTCGATATAATGATGCCGGACATCGACGGTTTCGAAGTCCTTTCCAGCCTTCGGAATAACAAAGATCAAACCCCCGTCATCTTCCTGACCGCCCGGTCGGCCGAGGCGGACAAACTACGCGGACTGGGACTGGGCGCAGACGATTATGTGGTAAAGCCCTTCAGCATTCTTGAACTGATTGCCCGCGTAAAAGCCGTACTCGGCCGAACCGCTCCCGGCGGCGAGTTCCAAACATTGGAAATTGGAAACACAACGATTGATTTCACCACGCTAACGGCAACGATCGGTCAGGAGGAAAAGGAACTGAGCCGCTACGAAGCCGACATTCTTCGGGTGCTCATGGCCAACCCCGGTCGCATTTTTTCGCGCGACGATATTCTCAACGCGGTCTGGGGCATCAATGCCTTTCCCTCCAACCGCACCATCGACAACTACATCGTCAAACTGCGCCAGAAAATCGAGACGGACCCCAAGAACCCGCAATACCTGATTTCGGTTTATGGCATGGGGTATAAGTTCGTTGGATGAAGCTCCAGCTTCGTCTGCGCACGGCGGGAAGGACGAAGCGGGAGCTTCATCCTACTTTTCCAACATCTGCTTCAGATAGAGCGACCCAGTGATGATGATCAATCGGTCCGGATCGTCGGCCCATTGTTTTGCGGAGTTCCAAACCTTGGAAACGTCGGCGGGCTCGGCATCGATTCCGGCCACCTGACACTGCAGTGCGGCCTGCTCGGCGGTGGTGCCGCGCGGCGCATCAATCCCGATGGTCCAGGCTTTGGAAACGAAGGACTGGATGGACCGCAGGAACTCAACCGAATCTTTATCGTCGAGAAATCCGAAAATAAATCCGATCTGTTTTCGGGGATAAAGTTCTTTCAGCGTTTTTGCCATCGCCCGTCCGGCGGACGGATTGTGTGCGCCGTCGAGAATGATCAGCGGATCGGTTTCCAATGTTTGGAAACGCGCGGCCCACTCCACCGACTCCAGCCCTTTTTTAAATTCAAGCTCCACCTCCAGCATGTCGGCCAGCACTTCCAGAGCGGCCACGGCCAGCGCGCAGTTTTCGCGCTGGCATTCGCCGAGGAGCGGCAGATTGATCGGCGGAAAGCTTTGCGAGTGCGTTTCAATTTTAAGCTTCTGGGGCTCGCCGATTTTATTCACTGAAACCGCTTCGGCACTTCCAATGATTGGAACACCGGATTTTTGCAGCTCGGCCATTGCAGCGTCGACCTGCGGGGCGGAAACCACGGGGCGGCCGGGTTTAATGATCCCGGCTTTTTCTGATGCGATTTCTTCAAGGGTGTCGCCCAGAAAGTTGGTGTGGTCGATATCGATGTGCGTGATGACGGAGATCAGTGGAATGACGACATTCGTGGCGTCCCAGCGCCCGCCCATGCCGGTTTCGATGATGGCAATATCGACCGCTTCGTCGGCAAAATATTGAAAGGCCAGCGCTGTGGAAATTTCGAAAAAGGTCGCGCCGCGCAGACCGGTCGATGCTTCCACTTCGTCGGCCGTTTTTTCCAAGGTCTGGATATAGCCGTTCAGTTTATCTTCGGGAATTTCCTGTCCGTTGACTCGAAAGCGCTCGGAAAAGTTGATCAAGTGCGGCGAGGTGTAGAGCCCGGTTTTAAAGCCGGATGCACGCAGCACCGATTCGAGCATGGCGCAGACAGAACCTTTGCCGTTGGTTCCGGCCACATGAATGACCGCAAGCCTTTGATGCGGATTTTTCAATGCCTGGAGCAGCGCTTTGGTTACCTCAAGACCGGGTTTAATCCCTGCCGTGGTTCTCGCGAACAGCTTATCAAAAGGATTCATGGACAGGATTATGAGATGACAGGATTATTAAACGAGGAATATGATCCTGTCTTTAAAAATTCTATTTGTCGCAGAGGTAGTCGAGGATGAGGGACATCTGCTCGCGAAGTTCGCTTCGCGGGATGACTTTATCGATCAGGCCATGTTCCTGCAGGAATTCCGAACGCTGGAAACCTTCCGGCAGATCCTGCTGGGTGGTTTCTTTGATGACACGAGCACCGGCAAAACCGATGAGCGCTTCCGGCTCAGCGACAATCAAATCGCCGAGGGTGGCAAAGGATGCCATCACGCCGGCCATCGTCGGGTGGGTTAGAATTGGAATATAAGGCAGACCGGCTTCCGCATGGCGGGCCAGTGCGGCGGAGGTTTTTGCCATCTGCATCAGGCTGAGCATTCCTTCATACATCCGGGCACCACCGGAAGCACAGGCCAGCAGCACAGGGCGTTTTTCTTTTGTACAACGTTCAATCAGATAGGTGATACGTTCACCGACCACGCTGCCCATACTGGCACCGAGGAAGGAGAAATCCATGACCCCCAGACCAATATCACGGCCATTGAGCTTGCAGCCACCAACGGTGACCGCATCGTCCCAACCGGATTTTGACTGATTGGCTTCGAGCTTCTGAACATACGACTGCATCCCGGTGAACCCGAGCGCATCGACCGATTTAATATTTCCGGCCCACTCTTCAAACGTTCCCGGATCGGAGAGCAGATCAATACGCGCCTGCCGCGGTAAGGTGAAATGGTGGTTACATTTTGTACAGACCTCCAGATTAGCAGCAACCTCTTCCTTATAAACAACCTCTCCGCAGGAAGGGCATTTCATCCAGAGTCCATCCGGTACATCGCGCTTCTTCACCGTTATGGTTGAGTAATTCTTTTTACTGCTGCCAAACAAAGCCATAATTAAACCCTCATCGTTATCCGCGCGCCACTGTTACCACGTGTACGGACAGTGCCCCACCCTTTTTAAGGGCTTTTGCGCATGCATTCACGGTTGCTCCCGTGGTCATCACATCATCCACCAGCAGAACGCGACGTCCGGCCAGCCACTTTGGTCTTCTCGATTCAAAAGCGTTGTTCACGTTACTAAGCCGCTGAGGTGCTGTCAAATTTGTTTGCGTGGTCGTAGGCCGAATTCGACGGAGTATTCCGGGCTCCGATTTGAGCTGAATCCGCCTCCCCAACTCGCTGGCCAGCACAGCAGACTGGTTATAGCCCCGCTCGCGGCGACGAACGTGGTAGAGCGGAACCGGAACCACGAGGTCAAATTTACGACCGGAATACTCCGCTTTCAGGCAGTTCAGAAGCAGTTCTGCCAGATCGGGTGCCATCCAGAGTGCTTTTTCATACTTCAACTGACGCAATGCTTCGCCGACCACACCGTCATATCGGGCGGCCGACCTAGCGCCATCGAACGCTGGTTTTTCAGCCGAACAGGAGTAGCAGATGAATTCATGATCGACCGACCCGGCCACCGGATCGCCGCAGAGGTCGCAGAACGGGGCTTCAATTCGGGCGGTGTCGGACCAGCAATCCCAGCAGATGTAATTAAATCTTTCGGGAGCTGAAACCCCGCAACCGATGCAGTTGCGGGGATATAGCGTATCGAGAAATACATGCTTTGCACGACCAAGGGATGTCGAAAGTTTCAAACTTCCTAACCTTGGCGTTTCAAACATGGGCCCTAGTCCGCAACGATCGGGTTTTTGTTAATGGTCCTCGGCTCAATGATCGGAAGATCGACATCCTGTGCCCAATAAAGCGGGCCTGTAATCAACAGCGTGCGGTTAAGCAGACCTTCCAACTGGCTCTCCCTTCCTCGAACCAGACAAATCGGCTCTTCAAAACCGTCGGAAATAAACACCAATTTGTATAGCCCCGGGTTTGCACGTCGCAGCACGCCCGGAATACTTTCAACTTTTCCCTGCGGCTTTGATTCATCGAGAACAAGCATCAGCGGAGCCGGGTCTTCCGTCACGTTTTCAGCCACCTTTGGCTTTGCATTCACGGCCGGAACGGGCTCCGCTACCGGTTCAGGCTCGGGTATCACCACGGCAAGTTCGGGCTTCGGGGGCTCAATCAGTTCCACATAATCAGCACTGATCCAGACGCGGCTCCCGATCGGGGGGGCAATCTTGAGCCACTCATTAAATTCTCCACGCAGGGCAAGAACATCGTCGCGCTCAACCACCGCAACTACATTATAGTTAAGACTCGGTCCGGAACGCACATTCAGTTTTTTCGGTTGTACCACGCCATCCTCAACGAACTCTGCGGCCACCCAATAATTCAAACTGTCCGGAGCCTGAACGGCCACCCATCCATTGGTTTGTTCAAAGTAAATCATTTCTTCACCGCGCATAGCACGGTCGAGTAGCTCACCTTCAAGATTGGGTTGCGCCCGCAGGCTGACCCGATCCCCGGTTACTTTGATTTTGGGTACATCGTTGGTTTGAGCAACTGCAACGGAAGCCGTTGCGATCAGTATTACTAAAAATTTCATTTTCCACCCCTTGGAAAGTTAAAGCGCAAACAGGGTACGCGCATTTGTTGCTGTTAAATTCGCGAGTGAGTCTAGCGAAGATCCCCTTAGTTCGGCAAGTCGTTTAGCCGTATGAACCACAAAAGCGGGCTCACACCGTTTTCCACGCATTGGAACCGGCGCCAGATAAGGCGAGTCCGTTTCGATCAGCAGTCGATCGTCGGGCACATACGAAACCACCTCGCGTAACGGGTCGGCGTTGGCAAAGGTGACGATTCCACTGAAGCTGATCATCAGCCCCAGATCCAGCACTTGCCGGGCAAATTTGGTGTCGCGGGTAAAACAGTGCAGCACCCCGCAACGCCCTTCCGGGCCTTTCCAGGCATTGGAAAAATCCTTGAGAATTGAAATCGTATCCTCGTCGGCATCGCGCGAGTGCACCACGACCGGCTTTTTAAACTCGACGGCCAGCGCCAGATTTTCATTAAAAAGCTTCTGCTGCTCGGCGGCGGTATCGGCCGTATAATAATAGTCCAGCCCGGTTTCGCCGACGGCTTTCACCAACGGATCGGCCACAAAGTTCCGAAGTTCGGAAAGGTCATACCCTTCCATGGCAAGATCGCGGTCATAGCCCGCGCATCCAAAAATCCGGCCCGGATACTCCTCCGCCAGCTTCAGCGAAAGTGAGTTGGCCTCGGGCGAACCACCGATCGCCACCATTTCGTGAACCTGAGCTTCTTTGGCACCCGTCAGAATCTCGTCAAACGTGCCGTCTTTTACAAATCGATCAAAGTGTACATGGGAATCAATAAACATAATGCGGAGCAGTAAAGCGAACGAACGGGGGAACGGGCGAGATTTTAGGCAGAATAATTTTAGGCAGAATGTTTCCAATCATTGGAAAAATATTATGCTTCAGCTTTCCGCTGCTGATCCAAACCTCATTTCTCCACCGAAAATGCGTATACCCCCAAACACCAACTTTTAACGAAATAACCCTTGAAGACGTAGGGGGCAATCGGCATATTCACGCGCCTTTACTATAGATTAAAGGCATAATTATTTAACGAGGAAAAGCTAATGGGTAGAACAGTCCCTTTGAAGAATGTCCGTAATATCGGCATCATGGCGCATATTGACGCCGGTAAAACAACCGTATCCGAACGTATTCTGTACTACACAGGCCGCTCGCATAAAATCGGCGAAGTGCACGACGGCGCCGCCACGATGGACTGGATGGAGCAGGAACAGGAACGCGGTATCACCATTACTTCTGCGGCTACCACCTGCATGTGGAAAGACCACATGATCTCGATCATCGACACCCCCGGCCACGTGGATTTCACAATGGAAGTGGAACGTGCTCTTCGTGTACTCGATGGTGCGATTGCCCTCTACTGCGCGGTTGGCGGCGTTCAGCCTCAATCCGAAACGGTGTGGCATCAGTCTGAGCGCTACGAAGTGCCTAAGATAGCTTTCGTAAACAAAATGGACCGCATCGGTGCTGACTTCTACGCTGTGGTTGACGGCATTCAGGACATGCTCGGTGCAAATGCTGTACCGGTTGTTATTCCGATTGGCGCATCCGACGAATTTAAAGGGGTGATCGACCTGATCACCATGAAAGCCCTGATCTTTAATGAAGACTCCAAAGGCGCCGAATGGGACGAAGTTGACGTTCCGGACGATCTGCTTGAAAACGCCAAAAAATGGCGCAACAACCTCGTTGAAAAATGCGCCGAAATGGACGAAGAGCTGCTCGAAAAATATTTCGAAGAAGGCGACCTGTCCGAAGACGAAATCTGGAAAATCCTGCGTAAAGCCACCTGCGCCCGTCAGGTTGTTCCGGTATATTGCGGATCTGCTTTCAAAAACAAAGGTGTTCAGCAGGTTCTCGACGGTGTTATCAAAATTCTTCCTGCACCGAATGAAATTCCGCCGATCATCTGCACCAAAGATCCGGACAACCAGCGTAAAGTGGATGACAACGAAGTCTTCTGTGCGCTCGCATTCAAAATTATGTCCGACAAGCACATGGGCAAACTGACCTACCTGCGTATTTATTCAGGCACCATGACCGCCGGCACCAATATCTGGAACTCTTCTCAGCAGAAGAAACAGCGTATTGGACGTCTGCTCCGCATGCACTCCAACCGCCAGGAAGCTATTGAAGTAGCTGTGGCCGGCGACATTGTTGCCGTAGCCGGTCTTTCCGAAACTAAAACCGGTGATACCCTGTGCGACAAGGATAACGAAATCTTCCTCGAATCCATGGACTTCCCGGCACCGGTTATCTCGATTTCCATTAAGCCGGAATCTAACGCCGATAACGAAAAACTGGGTGAAGCATTGCATCGCCTGGCCGACGAAGATCCGACCTTCACCGTTTCCTTCGACCACGAAACCAGCGAAACCATTATTGCCGGCATGGGCGAACTTCACCTCGAAATCATTGTTGACCGCCTGAAGCGTGAATTCGGTGTCGTTGCCGAAGTCGGCCGTCCTGAAGTGGCGTACCGCGAAACCGCAACCTCGCCGGCAGATGGATCCTACAAGCACTCGAAACAGTCCGGTGGACGCGGTCAGTACGGCCATGTCGTCATGGGCGTCGAGCCAGGCAAACCGGGCGATGGATTCGAATTCATCAATCAGGTGGTTGGCGGACGTATTCCTGCAGAATACATCCCATCCGTTGAAAAAGGCGTTATCCAGGCGCTGGAATGCGGCCCGTTTGCCGGATATCCGGTGGTGGATATGAAGGTGACACTCACCGATGGTTCTTACCACGATGTCGACTCCTCGGACTTCGCCTTCCAGATTGCCGGTCGCCAGGGCTTCAAGGAACTGTTCATGAAAGGTAACCCGCAGCTGCTGGAGCCGGTCATGAGCATTGAAATCACGACTCCGGAAGAATTCATGGGTCCGTGTAACTCCACCATCGCTCAGCGTCGCGGACGTATTGAGTCCATGGACGAGCGCGGCGGAATGAAGATCGTAAAGGGCATGGTTCCGCTGAGCGAAATGTTCGGCTACTCCAACACGATCCGCTCCCTCACGCAGGGTCGCGCATCCTTCTCCATGACCTTCGAGCACTACGAGGCCGTTCCGTTCTCAATTGCTGAAGAAGTGGTAAACAAACGCCGCGAAGAAGGTAAAATTAAATAAGCAACGTTTATTTAATTTGCAAAAGCCGTCCTTCGGGGCGGCTTTTTTTATGTGCGAGTTCGTGGTTTTACTTTTAGGCGGATCGCGCTGACAGGACATTACCGAACAAGGTGCCATGAACTTTTTTCAAAAAAAGTCACTTTTTGAATAACGCTTCTGAATCAGCCCTCGTATACATGAATGAACCCAACAATTTATTCAGGGCGTAACCCAAAATGCTACACTCCGCCCCCTACTCCGAGAGTACCTCGCCCTAACCCAGCGAGGTTTCTTTTTGTCCGCACCCCTTGAATGCCTTGCATCAGCACCCTGCAAAACCAATTTTCCAACCCTTGGAAGTTCGATTAGGTCACCTCTCCCGTTCCAGCAATCAGAAGAGCCGGCATGAATGTTGCGTTCACAATCGCTGTAACCGTACATTTTCTCTTATTTCTCCCGCTCCAACATCTTTATTAAACGGACTGCGGTTTTCCACTGTCGCGCGTCCTTGGCATTCATAGTTGCCACGATACATTTTAAAATTTTTATTTATGTTCTGTAGTAAATTTAATTCTAAAACCGATTATTCGAGGAGAAACCTTCCCTCCGCCAGTTTACAGAAAGGCAGCTGACTGCCCCATCCATATCCATCTTTCCACTATTGATTTTTTCAAAAGCCCTGTTGACAGCATTTGTTGCGGGTATATATTCAAAAACAAACTAGTGAAAAGGTTTTGTAACGCGCAAGGAAAAATAAAAATGGGCAGACCACACAGCGAAAGATTGATCGGACACCAGCCGGGCAGCACCTTTTTCAAACCGTCCGGAATTCCGATGGCGGGGTTGCGCATCAGCACCATTCTTTTGGATGAACTGGAAGCCATGCGGCTGGTCGATGCAGAAGGTTTGCAGCAAACTCAGGCAGCGGAACGCATGGGAATATCGCAATCGACCATTGCGCGTCTGCTGGCTTCCGGTCGGAAGAAGACCGCGCATGCGCTTTCCCAAGGCGAAGCATTGCAGTTGCAGCAGGGCTCCGCGCCGCTGAACTACCAAACGCCGCCGGTATCCGGCCCGCCAGGCAAGCGAAACGGGCGCCATGGCCGGGGGCATGCAGGAAATTGATTTTTTAACCATGTCAAAACAACATCCAAGGAGTGAGCTAGATGCTGGAAGGAGATAGAAGCGGGCCGAAAGGCCAAGGTGCAGGAACCAGACGGGGACTCGGACAAAAGTTGAGGAACCCCGCAGCGGCCTGGCTGGAAAGGGCTAGGGCGGCGGACGCGAAAGAGGTGGCGCGCAGGGCGCGGATTCGGCCGCGCCGCAAACTGGGGCACACCGGTTCCGTTTTCGGCACCAGCGATCGATGTGCTCAAGGCACACTCCGAACAACTCGAAGCGCAACTGAAAGTAGTTCGCGAACAGATCCAGACACTCTCATCCGACAAGGTGAATAGCCATAAAACCATAGCGCAGCACCATCCAAAGAGAAGATCCATGAACAACAAAATAATCCACTTCATATTTTTTTCACCCACCGGCACCACCCGCACGACCCTCGAAGCCATTGCAAAAGGAACCGGATGCACAACAGGAAGCACTGTCAATCTCACCTTGGAAGCTCCCTCAGATTCACCTGAATTTAGTGAAGCCGACCTTGTGCTGGTCGGCATGCCGGTCTATGGCGGACGGCTTCCCGCCCTTGCGGCCAAACGCTTTAAAAGCATTGCGGGCAACGGTGCGGCCGTTGTCCCCGTTGTCGTTTATGGCAACCGCCACTATGACGACTGCCTCGTCGAACTCTACGACCTCTGCAAGGAACAAGGCTTCCATCCAGTTGCGGCGGGAGCCTTCCTTGGCGAACACTCGTTTTCGACCGCCGCACTCCCCCTGTCCGTCGGTCGGCCGGATGCGGCGGATCTTGAAAAAGCGGAAGCCTTCGGCAGAAATATTACCGAAGAAGAACTCCGGGTCGAAAGAGTTCCTGGCAACCGACCCTATAAAGAACGGATGCAACCGGCGGGTTCCGCAACCAGCGTCGATGCCGCGACCTGCATCCAATGTGGAAAGTGCATCGAGGTCTGCCCGACCCAAGGCATGCACATGACCGAAACCGCTGCGGAATCCCATCCAGATAATTGCATCTGGTGCATGGCCTGCGAGCGCATTTGCCCCGTGCATGCCCGCACACTCACCCATGAAAAGGTGATGGTCTCCGCCCGGAAACTCAGCGAGTTTTTCAGCGAGCGCCGCGAACCGGAAACCTTCCTTGCCTAGCGCGCCTGACGCAACAGTTTTTACCACCGAGACACGGAGGCATAGAGAAACAAAAAACTCCAAGCCGCCGTGCCTTGAGCGCAGCGGGTGAAGGGAAAAGTATGCAGATATGAGTACGAAAGAAAACCAGTTCCAAACCGGACCTGTGGCATCGGTTATGGCAACGCATCTACTGCACGATGCCTACTCCTCTTTCTTCGCCCCGCTGCTTCCGTTGCTGAGCGAAAAGCTCGGCTTCGCCTACGCGATGGCCGGCCTGCTTTCCGTGGTCCAGCGGCTTCCGGCACTTTTTAATCCATTGATTGGAATCATAGCCGACAAGGCCGTGGTTCGGTCCGGCATAATTGCCGCTCCGGTCGTCACCATCCTTGCCATGGGAATGCTGGGGCTGGCGCCCTCGGTTGCCGTACTGGCCGTTCTGCTATTAGTTTGCGGCACCAGCGCCGCTGTGTACCATGTCACAGCACCGGTTTTGATGCGGCGCGTTTCCGGCGACAAAGTCGGGCGCGGCATGAGCTTTTTCATGTTTGGCGGCGAGCTGGCCCGGACGCTCGGGCCATTAATGATTATCGCCGGCGTTTCCTGGTGGGGACTGGAAGGAACCTGGCGGCTGATCCCGTTCGGACTCGCGGCCTCCCTTCTCTTATTCCTAAACTTGCGAACGATCAACAAGGAACAGATCCGTCACTTCTCAAAACCCGTAAAACAGCCCCTCTCGAAATCGTTCCATGATTTCGCCCCCTTCTTCGGCCAGATTTTCCCGATCATGTTTTTCCGCGGATTTCCAAAAACCGCCCTCGCCCTCTTTCTGCCTTCCTACATGGTGGACACGGGCCACTCCTTCAAAACGGCCGCCGTGGCGCTGGCCGTCCTTGAACTCGCCGGCGCCGGCGGCGCCCTGCTCGCAGGAACCTGGTCCGATAAAGCCGGGCGCAAAAAGGTGCTGCTGACGGTCATGCTGGTTTCACCGGCACTGATGTACGCCTTTACCCTCGCCAGCGGCATGGTCTTGTGGATGCTGCTCGTTTTGATGGGACTCGTCTTTTTTGCCGCCACCCCGGTATTCATGGCCATGATCCACGACCTCAACTCCGAGCGCCCGTCGCTGGCCAACGGCATTTTCATGACACTCAACTTTGTGGCCGGCTCTATCATTGCGCTTCTGGCCGGTATTTTTGCCGACCACTACAGTCTGGTGGTAACCTATAAAGCGTCAGCGCTACTGAGTCTGCTGGCCATCCCGCCGACCCTGCTCATGAAAGACCGGAGGACTTAGGTTCCAGTAAGCAGGACGGGCAACCTGAACTTACTGATTTATGGCAGATTCAGCGATTCCCTTTCGCCAGCAATGAAAGGCGGCGGAACACAAACTGCAATTGCAGGCATCCTTGACACCCTAAGGGACAAGCATCCGCCCGCACAAATACCGGAACGTCATTCACATACCTGAGAGTTACTGAAGACTGAGCCCCTCTCTCCCACTGATTCGGCATATATAAAAGATTAAATTCGAGAGGGTAATCCTTGCGAAACAGGTGCCGGAGCGTACGATTCGACCAATACGAACAGGAACACAACCATGTACTTGCTGGAAATAGATCGCGTGCAGAACCGACTTCATCTCATGATGTCTGAGCGTTTTGATGCGCCTCAGGCGGAATCCCTGCTGGAGGAAGCACAAAACCGCACATTGGAAATGGAGGATGGGTTTCATGTTCTTTGCGACCTCACAACGCTGGAAGAGTTCGACCCCGAAGCCAAAGCAATCTTCCGCCGCTTTATGGATCTGATGAACAGATGCGGTGCACACAAAATTATCCGAATTATTCCCAACCCGCTCAACAATTTCGGACTTACGGTCATGTCCGTTTTTCATTATGACGACTCGGTAAAAATCATAACCTGCAGAACCCTCAAAGAAGCCCTGACGCATCTTTGATGCATGAATCATTGAGAAACGTACACTACATTATAAACCCTGCCGGCAACGGGGGTGCCGGATTGAAGGGCTGGGAAACATTCAAGTCTCTCCTGGATGATCCGATTGATCCGGAACAGGTGGTGTTCACCACACGAATGGGCCATGCACGGGAACTCGCAACGTCGTTCACCGGATGCGATACCATTGTGGTCGCCGGGGGTGACGGCACCGTCGGGGAAGTTATCTCCGGGATTATGGACCGACCGGAACCGCGCCCCAAACTGGGAATCATTCCCTGCGGAACCGGCAATGACATCGCTCGCAACGCGGGAGTTTTCAGCGTGGCCGATGCGCTTGCAGCGCTGTCCGGACGGGGCTCGCGCGACTTCGATCTCATTCGAATTGACCGCCCGGACGGCGACCGTACAGAAACCCGCCACTCCTTTCTTTTTGCCAATGCCGGATTTTCCGCCATCCCCATGATGAAACCCTGGATGAAGCGAATGCTCGGTGCAACAGGGGCTTATTATCTTTCAACCCTGCTGCAGGTTCTGGTTTATCATCCCCCGAATATGGAGGTGATGGCAGATGGAAAGGCATACTCCGGCAAACTGTTTTTGGTGATCGCCGGAAACGCGGAATACGCCGGGGGCGGCAGCATGCGTATTGCACCGGATGCGCAAACGAATGACGGTGAATTAAATCTTTCCATTATTCGGCCCGCCCCGAAATTGAAGCTGATCACAAAGTTGCTTTCAACTATCGCTGATGGCACATATATCAAGGAACCCGAAGTCTCGTATTTCAAGGGCAGAAAAATATCTGTAAACAGCACCCCCCCGGTCCCGCTGGATATCGATGGAGAACTGTTCGGCACAACCCCCGCCACGTTTACCATCTGTCCCGATGCATTAGCTATTTGTACCCCGTAATAAATGAATCAGAAAACATACCCGAGGATTGGCCGCAAACAGGACTTGGCTTGATCCATGCCTTCAGAGAGGGCAATATGGAGACCATTATGAAAAAATTAATACTAAAGATTTCAGCCGTGGCCGCTCTGGCGCTGCTGTCGGGTTGTGCCACATCGTTTCAGGAAGGTACGCTCAATTCCATTTCAGAATATCCGGTCGTGCAACACAAACAATCGATCTACGTTGACCTTGCCTTTTCGGGAAAACTCAACGGCGAACCCTGGACGAAGACCGACAAACAGAATCAGGACTATCTCAAAAACCGTTGCATGCAGACGCTCGAAGAGTCCGGCATGTTCTCTTTTGTTACGGATGAACTCAAATCGGCCGACCTTCACTTCTATGTAGCTGTGATCAATGATAAAGAGTCCAATTCCTCGAAACTGACCATGTCGGCCCTCACCCTGTTCATTGTACCCTACACCACCACCGACACGTTCCGCACTTTGGCCGTTATCAAAGAACCCTCCTCAGGAAAACAGCTCAAGTTCTCATTGAGCGATGGCGTGGATCATCGCCAGTCCCTGCTGCTGGCTCCGCTGGCCCCGTTCAAAACATCCGGCAGTGCACTCGAAGAATGCACCGACCGTATACTCGAAAATCTGTGCATGGAAATCTACCGCGCCGGATATGTAAAATGATTCCAACCCTTGGAAACGGAGCGGTGAAGGCAGGACACAGGAACTTTTCAAACGGCTGAGCAAAGGAGAAATGATGAGAATACCCAGTGCTATCCTTATCGTACTTGCAAGTGCCCTGCTCACCTTGAGCGCCTTCTCCGACGCAACTCGGGAGAGCAAATTTGTGGGCGGCACCGATTTTTCAACTCTCTGCGCTGAATCAGATCTGATTGCTGTTGTAAACATTCTTGCGGTGCATTCCACCAATGGAGTCGAGATCGCCGAAGCCTCCGTTGAGCAGATGATCAAGGGAGATCAAAATTTAACAAACATTTTCTTTCTGGCCTCATCCACATGGACCTGTGACATCAGCGGCGGCGAACAGGGGGAGACTGCCCTCGTTTTCCTCAGCAAAATTGAAGACCGCTCCAAGGTACAAACCGAGTGGTGTAATACCATTTTTTAAAACTTATCGTCTTAAACTATTGGCAACGAATGAATGGAAAGCAGCGAATCCAGATAGGCGGAATCATTCGTTGCTTTCCATTCATTCGTTGCAATTCAACCTTCGTTTATACCGGGATGTTTTGATTGGTGGTGTAAACTGCCCGCGCAAGGATATGAACCGTTATACCATATTGAGCACGCCGGCCGTGGCCGTATGACTATGCAAGAAATCGACCATGTGAAATATGCCGAGGTTTATATTGGGAATGTACAAGTTTCGCATCGAATTGAAACGTTCCCGAGCCGGTGAAAACCTCAATATGATTTCATCGCCGACCTAAAGTTAAACGAGTTCGTTCGTCTGATTGAGCAATCCAACGACTGGTTACTACGCAACGCTGCTCGCTGAGGGAAAAGTAAGGTACTTCTTTGTTTCCGGTGCCGTTAAATCACCTGGCAAATTTGAACTGCGACCGGGCAGGACTTTTTATGGAAGCCATCCAATTGGCCGGAGGTTTTGAAAACGGGGCAGAACGACTGACTCTTACGCGGGGTAGTCAGATAATCTACGATATCAAACCATGCACTGACTTTGATTTAAGATACGCGCCGCTGGTCCGGAATAGAGATGTCATCAAAGTGGAATGATGCTCCTTGTAGAGGAGTGACCCGACGGCTACGCCTTCCTTCAGTCGACACCGATGTAGCGAACGCTTCACTTTTTGAAAAAAAGCGCTGTTCCGCACGCCTCTCCATCGTTTTCCACGCTTCGCGTGGCGAAACGATCCTACACCCATTTCCTGATCTCTGCCTGATTTTATATGCCGGCGTAAAATAAAGCTGGAGGGGTCGGCGGTCTCGACGACTTGCGGTCGAAAAAGGAAAAAGGGGTCACCCTTTTCTGTTTCAAACTACTCAAAAATTGTATTTCGAGATTGCGGGACAGGGACCTTGTGTGGACATTCCCGTTTCAGTTTATCACGACGATTTTTACTGGTTCAGAGTTCCAGACACCGGGGACGGCATCTTGAGCTTTCCCCGTCGACTGAGTCCGATACCTTGCCTCAAGAGTATACTCTCCTGGAGAAAGGGAGGTCTTCTTCATATCTCTCGAGAACAATGCCAACATTGTTCCATAGAAATGATTCGTATGTATACGAACATCCTTTAGCCCTAGCTTCGGAGCATTTTTCTGCACAGGGACGTCAATAATGGTCCCATCCTCCGACGTAAGAACAAACGTAATGTTTCCGTGATTTAACGGTCCAATGACAGAAACAGATTTCCGCCCACGATTGTATAACCTAATCTCAACCTCAATAGGTTCACCACTCTTCCATTCTACTTTCCTGGGATCGGCAACAAGGACCATATTTGCCTCCCTTTGCATCTCTATCTCATGGAACGCAGGAAGCCGAGTGGCATTTGCAGCCTGCAAATACCCTGCATTATCAAAACTAATTCTAATTAGTTTTTCGTTTTTTTTCATATAGCTTCCCGACGATGCATCTCGACGCAAAATATATACAAAAGACTCGCCAACTTTTTCTGACATCTTATCTCTATCATACGATGCATTGATTTCATCCGGTTGCCCCAGCAATTCTATAACGTCATTCTTTGTCATGCCTTTTTTCAGAAGATTACAATTGGATAATATACGTTCCTCTTTCTGCGTATCTGCCATGTATGGGTACTTTATTGCCGCTACCCCCTTCCCGCTTGCCATTTGCGGACTCACCATGAGGCTTATGAGCAATACGAGTAACACCATCTTAAGATCTCTAAATGCTGATTTCATTTCTGCCTCCGATTTTAATACCCCATCTCTACCCTAATCTTCAAAATGCTTTTCCGTCTCCGACACAGTCATGTATTCGCCGCCTCCAGCATGTCTAGCTGAAAGAAAAGCCAATGAATCCTGGAAAGTGGGAACTCACCTCTTTGAATTTCACCTAAAACCTCTTGATTCTTTCATCCAGCGAGCTCATTTCTCCTGATCTTCGGTTGTGCCCATGAAATATTCCGGGTGATCAGCCATCAGCGCGCTTTCCATCTCATTGATTTCTTCAAACAGTTTATGTTCCGGGTTCAGGGAGCGCCCCGCATCCCAGCAGGCCCATGCCTCGCTTGGCAGATACATCTGATAATAAATATCGCCGAGGTCTTTCCATGCGCCGACGATGATCGGCTGCTGCGTGAGGGCCAGCTTAAAGGAATCCACGGCGTCATTTGGTTTTTCGAGTGATTCCTGCATGTTGGCGCGGAAAATCTGAAGCGCAAACCGCCCTTCGTCGGCTTTGGCAGAAAGTGCCGCATACGCTTCAACGGCCGCTTCGGCTTCTTCCTTTGATTGAACAGAGAGACTTTTGAACAGAATCTGGACATCCGGGTCCGCAATCAGTTTATCTCTCCATTCAAAAAAAGAGGGCGGCATTTCCTGAATTCCGGAAGCCAGTCCATATCCGATAAACAGCGTTGCGGAATCCAGATATTTTTCCTGCTCAGCAAGCTCACTGGCCCGTTCAATCATTGCCTCGCACCCGGCTTTATACGTCGTGTCGTCAATATTGCTCACTTGTTCAGATGGAAGTAAACAGGATGGCAAAAACAGAAAGAATGAACGAGAGCAAAAAAGTTACTGTACGCAGCGGCTGGTGCTGAGTCTGGGCAACATTCATATCAGGAAGGAGCGCTGTCCCCCGAAACGAGGACGAGGTGCGTCTGAACAAGGTTCCAATCCTTGGAAACTGAACCCGGCTATCCCGGCCGAAACTGTTTAAGGGTAATTTCCGGGATCATGGAATAGTGCTTGGTGTTGGCGGACAGTAAAGGCTCGCCCAAACCGGTAGCCGTTGCGGCAATGAGCGCATCCGCGAGAAAAAGGGAGTGGCTGAGGCAATAGCGTTCGACGAAAAACATGGCCTGATAAGAAATGGATTCGTCGATAGGTATCACTTTTATACGCCAGACTTTGAGTGCTTTTTTGAAGGCAGACAACTCGGCTTTATTGCGCATGCCCTGACAGAGTTCCATGTAACTGACGGCAGAAATGGTAAATCCGGTTTCTTTATCCAGTTTACGTACGGCCTTGGCATTCCCCCGGCTCGCCCAGATCAGCACATCGCTATCAACAATCACAGCGACCGCCCCTTTCGAAGGTTGCGAACATAGGAGTCCACATCCTCCATATCGTCCCGATCGCTCCACATTCCAACAAACGGATTTTCAGTGGTTTCCATCGGAGATGCATCAGCCGGAACAATACGCGCCTTCACCCGCCCGCGATTGGTGATGAGCACCTCTTCACCGCGATCGACCGATTCCATGATATTTTTCAGGTTATATCGCAAATCTTTTACCGTAGCCTTCATAGTCGCTCCTTCAATAAATATACACTTACTCTTGTATACTTACCTAATCAAGCTGATTTAATCCCCAGAAATAGAGCATTCCAAAATGGTTCCAACCACTGGAAGAAAGCGCAAAAAAGCAATTGCCATATTTTCCAGACACTGGAAGATAGGTGCTGTTTTTCCAAACCTTGGAAAACGGGGGATAAATATGACTCTACAGGACTTAAACGATCTAAAAACCAAAGCACTTGGCGAAGCTCAGGCCGCATCCGATATGGATGCGCTCGAAGCGGTGCGTATTGAATATCTGGCCCGCAAAGGGCTTCTTCCGAAAGTGATGCAGGAACTGAAAAATGTTTCTCCGGAAGAAAAACCGATGTTCGGCAAAACCGTCAATGAACTCAAAAATGAGCTGACGGACCTGATTAAAGCCAAACAGGCCGAACTTTCCAGCGGCGGAACTTCCGGCGGTGCGGGCTTCGACCTGACACAACCCGGCCAATGGCAGGGCCTCGGCACACGGCATCCAATCACTCAGATCACGGATCGCATCACCGGCATTTTCCAAACCCTGGGATTCACTGTGGCCGACGGCCCGGATGTTGAAACGGTGTGGAATAACTTCGATGCACTGAACACCCCGCCGGACCACTCCTCCCGCGATGAGCAGGATACGTTTTATCTGAACAACGGCGATCTGATGCGCTGCCACACCTCCCCCGTGCAGGTGCGTTATATGCAGGAGCACAAACCGCCGGTCCGCATTATTTCTCCCGGCCGCTGCTACCGCCGCGACACCCCGGATGCCACGCACTCCGCCAACTTCCACCAGGTGGAAGGACTCTATGTCGACGAAAATGTTTCGCTGGCCGATCTGAAGGGAACCCTTTCCTACTTCGCCCGCGAGCTGATGGGCCCGAACGTGAAAATTCGTTTCCGCCCCCACTTTTTCCCGTTCACGGAACCGAGCGTGGAGGTCGATTTCACCTGCCACGTCTGCAACGGCAAAGGCTGCCGCGTCTGTAAAAACAGCGGTTGGATTGAAATTCTCGGTGCCGGCATGGTGGACCCCAATGTTTTCCAGAATGTCGGATACGACAACTCAAAGGTAACCGGCTTTGCCTTCGGCATGGGGATTGAACGCATCACCATGATCCTGTACGGCATTGCCGACATACGAAACCTCTACGAAAACGACGTACGCTTCCTTTCACAGTTTTAGGAGATTTTCCAATGGCCGATTTAAAAATCCACCGAGCCGAAACACTCGGAGAAGCAACTTACGACACTCCGCTTAAAGAAAAAATCGGCCGTTTTTATGCCGGCGAAGCCGTAGCCTGTCATGACCGCACCAAAGAACTCTCTGCCTTAAAAAGCATTAACGATATAGAATATTTCGAACTGGCCGGCCCGCGCGAGAAACTGTTCTTCAACCCGAAAGACGTCACCGTCGGCATTGTCACCTGCGGCGGCCTCTGCCCGGGCTTGAATGATGTGATTCGCGCACTGACCTTCTGCAGCCTGGAAAGCTATGGTGTGAAACGGGTGCTCGGTTTTAAATATGGCTACGAAGGGCTCGTGGCAAAATATTACCACTACCCCATTGAGCTCACGACCGACAACACCGATGAGATCCACGAAAAAGGCGGCACCATCCTCAAATCCTCCCGCGGGCGGCAGGATGATGACGAAATTATTAATACGCTTGTTCACTATGGAGTCGACATTCTGTTCACCATCGGTGGCGACGGCACGCAGCGCGGCTGCCGCGACATTGTGAGAAAACTAAAAGAACGTAACCTCCCCATTTCCGTCGTCGGCATTCCAAAAACGATCGATAACGACATCAGTCTGATCCAGCGCTCCTTCGGTTTTGAAACGGCAGTGGAATCCACCTGGGACATTATTACCAACGCACACAACGAAGCGCGTGCATATCGGAACGGAGTCGGCCTGGTGAACCTGATGGGTCGCGAATCCGGCTGGATTGCCGCCTCCGCTGCCCTTTCAAACAGTGCGGTAAACTTTTGCCTTGTGCCGGAAGTTCCGTTCGACCTGCATGGCCCGAACGGATTCCTGGAAGTGCTGGAACGCCGCCTGAAACGTAAAGAGCATGCCGTGGTCGTGGTAGCCGAAGGAGCCGGACAACAGCACTTTAAAAAGAAAAAAGGTGCCACCGATAAATCCGGCAACAAGCGTCTCGAAGACATCGGCGATCTGATGAACGATGAGATCAATGCCCACTTCGCGAAGAAAGGCATGGAGGTCAATGTGAAATACTTTGACCCGAGTTATAACATCCGGAGCCGCCGGGCCAATGCCAACGATTCCATGTACTGCCTGCGCCTTGGAAACAACGCGGTGCATGCAGCCATGGCCGGCTGCACCAATATGATTGTCGGGCTGCATCACGACCGGCTGGTCCACTTGCCGATTCCCATGATTGGCGAAAGCAAAACCATCGATCCACACGGTTGGTTCTGGCAGACCGTGCTCCAGGCCACCCATCAGCCAGCCAGTATGGTGAACTGAGGCGTGAGGCGTGAGGCGTGAGGCGTGAGGCGTGAGGCGTGAGGCGTGAGGCGTGAGGCGTGAGGCGTGAGGCGTGAGGCGTGAGAATTTTTCTAACTCGGAATGCGCATCAATAGGAATCACGACTCAATCATCACGTTTCACGTATTCTCTTGTCAGCCGGGCTGATTCAATTTATCAATCAACGTTACTGATAGATCAATCGACAAGGTGGTTCCCGATGCGGGCAAGTGTTTTATATGTGATTATCGGCTTTATGATGCAGACCATTGCGGGCGCATCGGCAACACCGCTCTATCCCACACTGGCCGTGACACGCCTCAGCGATGAACCCATCATTGACCTTTCCAGCTTTTCCGCTCTGGGAATTGCCGATGAGGGCGATAATATTAATGGTCCAAGCTGCGTGCGCATCCCCGACTGGGTCCCTGAGGAAGAGCGTGCGCATCCCTCCGCGCAATACTATCTCTATTTCGCGCATCATCATGGCGACTATATCCGCATGGCCTGGGCTGCGAAAATCGAAGGACCGTGGACCCTCTTTAATTGCGGAACCAGTAACGATACCCGTGTGGCAGGCCGCGGCGTGCTCGACCTGGGTGCCAGCGATCAGATTGCGTACACCGGCGGGATCTGGGTCAATAACCATATCGCCTCGCCTGATGTTGTGATCGACCACACCAACCAGCAGTTCATCCTCTACTTCCACGGGAAAACCAATGGAAGCACGGCTATCGACAAATCTTTTGATACCGGAACCCAGAAGACGATGGCCGCGACATCCGCCTATGGACTCAATTTTAATCTACCCTCCGGCATGACCGGCACCTCGGGCGGAGTCGGCGGAGGTGAGACCGGCCACGGGTTAAAGAATGCCATTCTGGGAAATGCCTATTTCCGTACTTTCAACTACAACGGGACCTGGCATGCCCTCTCCAACTATGGTCCGATCTGGAAAGCTCCGAACACGGCAACGACCTGGGAAACCACCAATGTAACTGCTGATGCATGGGCGGAAGGCCCCGTGGAAGGGAACCCTGTCTACGCGGATCTAAACGCAAACTACAACCTGCACCCTGGTGCGGCACCCCGATACAATACTGGGCACAACGTTCCTAATAACGGCGCACCCCGCCACTTTGCCACCCTCCTGCAGGACGATGGGAAAACCCTGGAAGTGTGGTATACATCGCGCGGCGAAATGCCTGAGCATCTTCCGGACCACCATCGACCTCAGCGAGGGCACCTGGCAAACATGGGATTCCATCGTATGCGATACGAATACGGTTCATCAGGAAATGCTGCGTCCCGAGCTTGATTGGGAGGGAGCGAACCTGCCCTTGGCACTCTCGCAAAACGGAACTGAGGATCATGTCAACCAGCTACGGGATCCATGCCTCTTCCGGGACGCGGACGGGCAGGTTTACCTGTTCTATTCCGGTAAGGGAGAAGAAGCCATCGGCCTGGCCCTCGTACATCCAAAAGATTCCGATAGCGATGGAATGAGTGATGATGATGAAAATGTTGCCGGCACTGATCCCGGCAACTCAAATTCAGTCTTCCATATTGAAACCGATGCGTTCTCCACCTTCAGCTGGTTCAGTACAACCGGACGCACCTATCAGATTGAATATTCAACGAACCTCACCGATTGGCTCATTCTGCAAGAGGACATTGCCCCCACCCCACCCACAAATCAGCAGTCAGTTGCCGCACCAACAAACGCTCCGCAAACCTTCTTCCGCTTGCAGGTGGATCAATAAAGGGGATTCCTTTAACGGCAGGAAATATCGCGCCAGGCTTCGGGCAGTTTTTCGATTAGATCGGAGGCCGTCATCGAAGCCTGCGATTTATCGGCAGCGGCCAGATCTCCGGCTTTTCCATGCAGCCAGACACCGGCGCAGGCCGCCTCGAAAGGAGCAATTCCCTGCGCTGCCAGACCGGCGATCAAACCGGCCAGCACATCGCCGGAACCACCCGCTGCCATTCCGGGATTCCCCGTCATATTTACAGCCATTGGAAGTCCGGGAGTTGTCACCAGCGTTCCCGCTCCTTTGAGCACCACAGTTGCCTTTAATTTATCGGCGGCCATGCGGGCCATACCAAAGCGATCTTCCTGCACATCTTCGACCTTCAGACCAAACAGCGCTGCAAATTCGCCGGGATGCGGTGTGAGAATAACGGGACAATTGGCATTCGAAATTGCATCGATATGATCGGCAAGAACAGCAATCGCATCGGCATCCAGAATCAGCGGTACCGTTGAGGTTTCCAATAGCTGGAGCACCTGTTCGCGGGTGGTGGCTGAGCGGCCCATGCCCGGCCCAACCATTATGGCGGTCCATTCGGCATCGGGCATACTTGAGTGCACCATCACTTCCGGCAGTGCCGGAGCTACCAGCGCATGAATGGATTCGTGAACCAGCGCCGAGACCAGCCCCGCCCCGGAGCGCAACGCTGCACGGGAGGCCATGGTGATGGCTCCGCTGTATCCTTTTGTTCCTCCAATGCAGAGCACGTGACCAAAATCGCCTTTGTGCGCATCCCGCGACCGACGGAGAAACAAGGGGGCGAGATCGGACGGATGAATGAATTCCAGATCTGGATTGCCATCCACTTCATCAATAAATTCAGGCGGAATGCCGATATCGATGACGTCGATATTGCCAACGCAATCGATATGTTCCGCATCCACACTTCCAATCTTTGGAAGCCCCATCGTGACGGTGAGGTCGGCGCGCAGGGCCATAGCCGAGGGCATATCAATGGCGACCACCAGCGCACGATCAGCCTGGGCGTCCACAAAACGAATGGCATCGGCAATCACGCCATGCGGTTCTCCGGAGATACCGGTTCCCAGCAGACCATCGACAATAATTTCAGCATCAATCCCGCTTTGAGCCACAAAGTTCCAGTGTTCGGAACTATCGAGCACTTCAAACGGGACGCCGGCCTTTTTCATTTTCCTGAAATGGATCAGAGCATCGCCCTTGATTTTATTTTCGGGTGCCGCCAGCCAGCATTCCACCGGCCAGCCGTCTTCATGCAGCAAATAGGCCGCCACAAAAGCATCACCGCCGTTATTGCCGGAACCGGCCACAAAAAGGACTGGAGAATCCACTAACTGGTGATTTCCAGCCAACGTTTTAATCGAGTCGGCTAATCCTTCGCCGGCAGTCAGCATCAGCTCTTCGCCGGGAATGCCCGATGCAATGGTGCGCTGATCGAGCCCGCGCATCTGTTCTGGAGTTATGAGTTTCATGATGATCCGTGAGTCGTGACGATTGAGGCGTGAAAATAAGTCACGCCTCACGTTTCACTCATCAGCCTGCATAGTCCTGCATACCTTCGAGCATTTCCCGCACAGAATTTTCCATACCTTCGAAGACCGCGCGGCAGATAATGCTGTGGCCGATATTGAGGGTATCAAGATGCGGAATGCATAGAATGCCGCCGAGGTTTTCCATATTAATGCCGTGCCCGGCGTTCACTTTGAGGCCCAGGTCGTGGGCATAGTCAGCTGCCCGAATCAATTGCTCCATCAAGACAGCCCGTTCATTTGGCTCGGCATCACAATAGGCTCCGGTGTGCAACTCAACCGTCGGAGCACCGAGATCTTTACAGGCCATCAGCGTTTCCAAGTCGGCATCAATAAACATGCTGACTTCAATCCCGGCTTCAGACAGGCACTCAACCGTGTCTTTCAATGAATCAAAGTGGCCGATCACATCAAGGCCGCCCTCGGTGGTGAGCTCCTGTCGTTTTTCGGGAACCAGGCAGACTTCGGCCGGTCGGACACTGAGAGCAATTTCAACAATGGATTCCACGTTCGCCATTTCGAGATTCAGCGGAAGCGGCTGCAGTTCCTTCAGGCGGTAAATATCGTCGTCCAGAATGTGGCGGCGGTCTTCGCGCAGATGAGCGGTGATGCCATGAGCTCCGGCCCGGGCACAGTGAATGGCCGCATCCAGCGGATCGGGATAAACCGTCCCGCGCGCCTGACGCAGCGTTGCAACGTGATCGATATTGACACCTAACTTCATGGTTTCTCCTCCAAATACGGGTCTAATGTTGAATCGTCGAAGCTCAAATGCTCTACGTTTTACAAAGACCTTGAACCTTCGACCGCCTAATCGTGAACCGACTTGATACTCCTTATCGGCTTGGTGGGAACCTTATCATGTATTTTCGGATCGTAAACGGCATAAGCGCGGATATCGTTGGCCCGACTGTGGTCGAGCACCTTTTGTCCGGCCAGATAGAGGTGATGCAGGTTCCGGCCATGTTCCGGATAGGTGGCAACACCCAGAGTGGTCGTCGTTTTAAGCTTTTTGCTGCCGGACTTGTATTCACTTTGCTGAATGCAGGCCGTGATTCGTCTGCCGATAATTTCAACCTCTTCCAGCGAGCATTCGACCAAAACCAGAAATGCATATTTTTCGTGCCGCCCGATCAGGTCATCGGCCCGCAGATTGCCCTGCAGAATTTTACTAACGCCCACCAGCACATCGTCTGCCGTATCCTGGCCGTGGAAACGGGCGATGTGTTCCATATTATTCAACCCGATACAAAACAGTGCGGCATTCTGTTTTTTGCGCCGAAGATCGCTCATGGCCCGTTGCATATACAAAGATACAGCTGAGGGTTTCAATACGCCGGTGAGCTCATCCAATATCGAATTCTTACGTCGATCTTTCCAACCTCTGGAACCCTCTTCGTCGTCCTGCTCTTCCGCAGAATCATCAACGGATTCTTCGAGTTCCTCATCGTCTTCTTCATCATCATCATCTAGAATTTCAGCCATGAAAAGCGGCTCTTCCAACGAAGTTCGCTCCAACCCTTCCAACGCGATTTGCGTGAGATCTTTTCCGCTGAGTCCATGGCTGGGATAGGATGCCATACCAACGCGAATCTCATCTTTCGACAGCCCCGCACAGGAGTTTTCCAGACTTTGGACAATACGGCTCAGAATGGTCACACCGTCTTCCGGTTCGGATTCAGCCAGCAAAACCGCGGTCTTCTCATTTAATATACAGGTAATATCGTCCCGCCGGGCAGCATGGTTCAGGCCCTCAATAATTTCAGAGTCCATCCGCACCGTGAAATCCGGATTTGAAACACGAATCAAGGCGATGGTAAACGAGGTGCCGCTGCGGGCACAACTGGCCAGATAGCGCGCAAGATGCACCCGCAAAACATCACCGGGCGAGGCCCCCATTTCCTCCGGACTGCTCGTTTCCGCCTGTTCAACAATCGTCTGGAAACGGTAATAGCTGGCCACCAGCGTGATGATAATGAACGATATGGCAATGGCCGCAACAATGCCAACCAGGCTTGATATCAGATCAAGCTGGGCCGCTATGGTAGGGGTAAACAACTGCATGAGAGAAAAAAAGGCGCGGCTTTAAACCGCGCCGAGTCAGAAGGTCGGATAATTAATACATCGCGAATTCAACGCGACGGTTTTTGCGCCAGGCACCTTCATCGTGTCCCATATCACTCGGCATTTCTTCACCGAAGCTCTTGGTCTGGATGACGGAAGGATCGACCCCGAGGCTGATGAGGTAGTCGCGAACCGCCAACGCACGGCGTTCGCCGAGTGCAAGGTTATATTCCCGGCTGCCACGCTCGTCGCCATGACCTTCGCAGATCACGCCCGCATATTTTCCTTTTTTCAGCAACGAAGCCACTTCTTCGCATTTGCTCGCTTCTTCCGGATTCACCTGCGAGCTGTCGTAAGCGAAAAATACCGGATCAACCACGCTTCGATCGCCATCGGCCGGCAGGCCACCGATATCATTCAACGGCATATCTCCCATCAGCGGATCACCATATAGATTATCCGAACCGTACATGTCGGCACTATTGGCATTTTTGGAGCGGCATCCGCCGACAAAAGCCAGGGAGCTGGCAACAGCTGTGAAAATAATCAGTTTAAAAAGCATTTTATTCATTACAAAACTCCACTTGAGATATTAAGGAGACACCGCTGGGGAATACCAGTCGCCCGACCCTGAAATTAAAGCTACAGGAGAATCTTGAAGGGTGTCAAGGAGGTAGATGGCGGAACGGTAGTTCGAAGTGCGCGAACAGACAATATGCCGTCCGTCCGGGGCCCAGTGCGGGTCCTCATAATCCGCCCAATCTGTTTCCAGCGTCCTCATCGTACGGGCCGCCGGATTCCCTACAACAATACGGTATTTCCCCCCGATCCGGCTGCACCACGTAATATATCCATTCTTGCCCCAGTCCGGAGCAACATTTTCCGTACCCGAGCTGGAGATACGTTTCGGCGTGCCCCCGTCCTTCGAAATAATGTAAACATGCGGGCGCCCGGACGCATCCGAAACATAGACAATATGGTTGCCGTCGGGCGACCAGCACGGGCTGGCTTCATTGGCCTTGCGGCTCGTGGTGAGCCGTTTCAGAAAACCCGTTCGCAGGCTCTTGATATAAAGTTCCGGGTTCCCGTCCTTGGAAAGGATCACGGCCATGCTCTTGCCGTCGGGCGAAATAACCCCGCTCGCATTCAGGCCGCCATGACTCGCCAGCGGCTTACTGCGTCCGGTGATGAATACATTCGGATAGCCGCGTTTATAGGAGGTATAGACAATATTTTTCCCGTCCGGCGACCATTTCGGCCCCACAATAATACTGCGGTCGTTGGTAATCTGACGCAGGTTTTTTCCATCCATATCACTGATATAAAGTTCTTTGCGGCCGGTACGGTTTCCAACCATCGCAATTTTACCCGAGGCCATCCCCATCTTTCCGGTTACGGCATAAAGAATTTCGTCGGCCGCTTTATGGGCCAGACTGCGTGCTGCCGCAGCCGGCGCATCATAGACTTTCCCCAACAGTCGCTGGCGGGAGGACACCTGATAAACCTGCACTTCGGCTTTCATTTGGCTTCCGGCCTGCACCTGCCCGGTCACATTGATGGTGGCTCCGGAGGAGGTGACGGTGAAATAGCCGGAGCGGTTCAAATCGGACTTTAATACGGAAAGAAACGTCTGCGACGCCGTATCGCTACCCGCGCGATAGCCCGCCAGATTGATGGCGATTTTTCCGCTACCTTCGCGCTCAACCACCGCCCGCTGTGCCCAAACGGTCGATGCCGAAAGCACCCCCGTCCCGATAAATAGTCGTCTAATCATAATGTATTCCTCGAAATGGATCTTAATTTCTGATTCTGAACTCTACCTCAACATAATCATAAGAAAAGTCAGAAGGTGGTTTTGGTACTGAACTCACAGAGTTTACGGCACTCATAACCGATGCATCGAATGCCGAATCGCCCGATCCCTGGATTTTTGTTCTTCGGGTAATCGTACCCCATTGCGAAATATAAATCCGCACCACCGCCGATGCGGCAGGCGCAGATGAGTCCGGCTTCGTCCACCGCTGGTCAAAATAATTTCCAATTTGCGCAATGTAAGCAGCATCCGCATTCGGATTCCCCACCGGCCCGGGCGTTGGGGTTACTGACTTTTCCTGTACGTCGGACAGATTTATCTTACTGGGATCAATCGCAGGTTTCGCCGGTTCGATTCTTTTGTCGCTTACTTTAATCTTATCTACCGGCGTGGGTTTCCACTTTGGCTCTACCGGCTCCGGTTTGGGTTTGATAGGCTCCGGCTTAGGTTTAATAGGTTCCGGTTTGGGTTTAATGGGCTCCGGTTTAGGTTTTATCGGTTCTGGAACCGGAGCAGGCACCGGCTCCGGTTCCGGCGGTGGAGTCTCGACCGGTTCCGGTTCGACCATCTGCTCCACCTGCTCCACCGCCACCGGCGGAGCGGCCTGACCAAATTCAATAAAGGTAACAATTTCCGGTTTCGGCTTACGTCGAAAACAGCCCTTGAGCCCGGAGAAGATCACAATAAGCAGGATGAGCCCGACATGGATGCCCACCACACGCAGTGCAACTTTGCGCTGAAATGCGTTCATTTTCTACTGATCCGCCTCCGTTACCAGCGCCATTTTTGTAATGTTTGCATCGTGCAGAATTTTCATGATCGACACCACCTCGCCATACGGAAGCTCGCGGTCCGCCCGCACATAGATGGTGGTGTTCGGATCATTGATGCCGATTTGCGTCATGGAAGCGAGCAGCTCCTCCGCTGAAACCGGCACATCGTCCAGATAAAGCTGTTTATCAACATTCAGGCTGATGGAACGCGTTTCCGACTCCATCATATCGGCCGCCTTGCCCTTCGGCAAATTGATCGCAATCCCCTGTTCAATCAGCGGAAAAGTGATAATAAACGTGATCAGGAGAATAAACGTCAGATCCATCAGCGGCGTCATATTGATGTCGCTGATTTGGTTCAGATTTACCAGAGAAGTTCTTCTAGCCACGGCTTAGCCCTCAATCACATAGGAGTTTTGGATTTTGGAGATAAACTCCTGCGCAAAGTTATCCATCTGCACCGAGATGCGGCGGATCTGGGACGAAAGCAGGTTGTAGCCAATCATCGAGGGCAGCGCCACAATCAGGCCGACAATCGTCGTCAGCAGAGCACCGGAAATACCGGGAGCGACGGCTGAAAGCGCAGCGGAACCGGATTCAGCCATACCGCTGAAAGCATCCATCACCCCCCAAACCGTTCCAAGCAATCCGAGAAACGGGGCCGCACTCACCGCCGTGGCGAGCATACCCATCTGATCTTCAAGGTTCAGCGCCTCGTCCGCCACATGCCGGTCCACCACCGCACGCAGCGTTTCAAGCTGGTTCAGCGTAAGTCGACGATGCGCCTCGGAAGGCATGTCCTCCGACAGCAGCTCGTTCGGATCGATTCCATATGCATGCAGTTCAGCACCAAGAGCCACACTTCCTGCTTTGTAGATCGTGCTCAACGGCGTTCCGGCATAGTCATCAAGTTCTGCGAACAAAGCCGTGGGATTTCGCTGGGAACGGAAGGATTCCAGAAATTCTGCGGTCATGCGGCTTCCGTAGCGCAACTGCACGCCCTTTGTATACATGATCGTCCAGGCCATGGCTGAGCCTAGAAAAAGCAAAATCACGATGGCCTTGCCCGGCAACGTACTGTCCCAAAAGGCAGAGCTCACGTCGGCAATCGGCAGGGAGAAAAGCAATGTGTCGAAGATTTCCATAGTTAAAAGGCATCCTGGTAAACGGTGAATAAATAACGGATTCACCAAAGATATTTCCAACCCTTGGAAAAGCAAGGGAAAAGGGTTTCGGCCTCCGTAAAAATCCAATCACCCTTAAAACGGGAATGACTTAACCGTTAATGAACATGAATAGACGTGAATGAGCAATAATTACAAGGCTTGTCAGCACCTCCCGCATCGAAAGCAAAAGTCACCTTCCAGAGGATCCGTGCCGTTTTCATAACCGCTTCATTATTAATGTTCATTAACGTACATTCGCGGTTCCATTCCCGTATTTTGGGTAATGATTTGAGGTAGGCTTCAAATTCAGCGGCCTGTTCACGAGCGGAAAATGCAAGATAGGTCACCAATTCCCACGGTTTATATTTCGAGGTATGTGGTGAACCGCCCTCGTTGTGCTTGTTCAGGCGGCTTTTAAGGTCGTCGGTCAGGCCAATATAGGTTTGATCCGGATTGGAGATGCTTCGGATGAGGTAAACGTAATGCATGTGGCTCGGCCTTTCTGGTCTGGGTTGCCAGGTCCTCCTTCGCGATCAGCCGTCGCTAAAGCTATGGCAGACAAGGCTTCGGCGGACATCCTTCGCCAAATCTTAGGCTTGCCAGCCGAAGCCTTGGCGAAGGATGGTGGAGGACACGGAGTCTTCCCCCAATTCATCCTCCAAATCAAAATACATCCGCAAACCCTGTTTATTCAACACCTTACCGCACGTCAAAACCCTTCATCCTGCTGGACACCGAGAGAAACATAATTCTCTACATATTCCCGAAACAGAGAACGGACATGGGTTCGATTCCCGTTCGGAGGCCTCCTGTAAATACTCCGCAAACCTGAGTCTGAAAGTAGCCATGTCGCGATCCGTGTCGCTATTTGTCGCGATACTCTGACGTGATATGTCGCAATACTATTTGATGAATTCATAGTTCGATTGACGGGCAGAACCGGTGATACGGACAAGGTCAATTTCGATAAGGCCGTTCAAGTCCCGCTGCAAGGTTCGCCGAGTCACGCCTGGGCAGAGTTCTTCGATCTCAGAAATATGCACAGAGTTGTTCTTCATTAGTAAATCAAGCGCCTTTGCTTGACGTTCATTGAGGCTGTGTTTTTGAACCAACACATCGCGACGGATGACCTGTTCTCCACGTTCTTTGACTTCGATCATTTGGGTTTCAAGACCGGTGATAAAGTAATCGAGCCAGCCGGTCATGTCCATGTCGTTTTCACGGACGCTCTGGATCTTTTTGTAAAAGGTTGGGCGGTCGCGGTCATAGTATTCGCTGATGGTAAACAGTCGCTTGAAATCGTATCCGCCCTTGTACAGGCAAAGCGTCGAGAGCAGGCGCGAGGTACGGCCATTTCCATCAAGGAAGGGGTGAATATGCACCAGTTGGAACTGCGCAATGCCACTGATAAGTACCGGGTGTATTTCAATGTCACCGTTCAGCCATTTGATCATTTCGGACATCATGATCGGAACCTCAACTGCGGATGGTGGCGTATAGATCACTTCGCCGGTTGCAGAATTGGCGACATAGTTTTGGATGCGGCGATAGTTCCCAGGATCAGCTTTACCGCCTCTCACGCCTTCTACCAGTTTGCGATGAATTTCCCGAATCATTCGTTCATGGATCGGATCGCCACTGTCCAGACACTCAGAAACATATTCAAAAGCAGAACGATAATTCAGCAGTTCCCGCGTATCATCCGGGTCGGCTTCCGGCACGGCTTCGCCACGCCACAATCGTTCCGCCTGGTCCAGAGTAAGATGCGTTCCTTCAATGTGGGTTGTGTGATGCGCTTCCTTGATCAACGCCTCTGCACCCATATCCCGCACCCAGTCGTCTGACAGACGCGCCGCTTCCAGAAAACCGCGAGCCCGCTCGATCTGCGTAATCGCAGCCGTCATCCGGTTGGTGATGGTGAATTTTGGATTAAATGTATTCATGATTACACCTCACTTTCCGGCGGTTCTGCCGATGCAATACACTTCGACTTGATGAATTCGAACATGGGGCGAAAGACTTCAAAACATTCTGTGTCTAAGGTAGGGACAACGTCTTTTGCAAAAGTAACTTTCTGGCCATCTCCTACAAACTTCGTAAATCCATCCGTTCTCTCTGCATCAACCACGAAATATGATTCTAGGCCGGGGATGCCGTGGAACAACAATTCGATGGTTAGAAGTGATCGATTGCCGAAGTTCCCGCCCGTGCGTGGATTTATGACCTGACTTTTGATCGGATCAGCCGCTGGCACCGGCAAGAGGATCGCATAGCTGTCTTGCGAGTTATGTTTTTTGATCAGGCCTTTATGCGGATCGGTTTCAACATCATTTCTGCCGTGCTGATTCCAGTCGTTGAAGGCCGCATCAAAATCAAACAGGGCAAAGAAGGTGCGTCCGGGATTATTTTGGTAAAGCTCATTCCGTTTGATCAGGTTGCGAAGAAAAGCGCAATCAAAGGCATTCTGGATGTCAAATGGGCAAGATTGGCCCGGATATAGTTTGCTCCAAGCCGTTTCCAGTATCATTTCGTCTGAAATGCCTTCGGTAAACAAAACAGGGCCGGTCGTATTCTTCAGGATATGCTGAATGTTCAGACGAGCTTCTTCCTCCGAAAATGAAATGAATCCACCGGATAGTGTTCGAATGATATCCGTCTTGGTTACCTTTTGGCATCGAACTGCTGAGCCGTCAAAATCAAATAGATTGATAAGTGGTTCATTTAAGTTTGTTATGGTGGCCGCGCTATGGCTGCTCATGAGGACGTGGTTGGTCTTAGCGGCTGTGTCAGTAATCTCGAAGACCTGCTTTAGAAATTTGAACTGCCACTCCGGGTGAAGGAAGGAGTCGGGCTCGTCCAGCAGGGTAATGCAGTTTCGATCCTTGAAGAGTTCTGTGATTGAGTAGATATAGACCGACTGAAACTGTCCGTCGCTAAAGTGAGCGATGGTGGCGTCCACATCTCCGGCCAGTTTCACAGGAATGGTGATTTCCTCCAGCATCCCCAGCGTTTTGAGATTGTCGAACTGGCGGAACAGTTCCTGGGGACTGAGGCCTGAAAATTCCTCTCGGATTTTGGCAATATCGAAATAGAGGATGTATCGGTCTGGTTCTGCAAAATAGCCTTCCGATCGCACCGGGCTGCCACTGGCGGTGTTGATGCAGCCATGGAGCCGGTCGAGAAAGGTTTTGGTGATCCCCTCTGGTTTCCAGAAACGGTCGGTTTCATCGTTCAGTTCAATATCAAAACGGGAATCAGTAGCGTATGCAGGGCGTTCCAGCACCACCTTCACTTCTAAGGCCACGGTTGCAATGCCGAGCTTCTGGCAGATGAACTGCCGCGCCTTGCAGGTGTCGGGTTGCATCAGCAGCACGGCCAGTAGCAGTTCTTTATATTCCGGGCCAATCCCCAGAAAAAAGCGGGTCTCATCAAAATCAGCGCGTTTGATCCGCTTGCGGAAGGCGGCTTCATACTGCTCGACCAGATTGGCCACCGTATCATTGTGGCCGGAGTAGTAGATGAGCACATTGTCCGGCAAGGGTGACTTACCAATGGTTTTTCGGTCTTTACCGTTGATAGTCAGCTTTCCTGAGTTCCAACTAATCTCGGTGTCTTTGCCGTCGATCTCGAAGCCAATGCGGTAATTGAAATCGCAGGCTGTTTTATCACGGTCATACTCGACAATATGGCGGAAGATCTCGATGAGAGCCTCGAAGAGGTTGGATTTTCCTGTGCCGTTTTTCCCGACAAAGATATCAATAAAACTGCTGCCGTCAAAGCTTAGGGAAAAATCCCGCAGGTTCTTGTATTGGCCGATATAGAGAGATGTCAGGCGCATAGTGTTCCCCTTCTACACCTGCGCCATCACGGCGTTGAGCAGTTCGGTTTGTTTACGGGTGGCGTCGTCGATCTGCTGATCGAGTCTGTCGCACAGCGCCATTAACTGGTCGATCCGCTCGACGATGCGGTGCTGTTCGGGGAGTGGGGGGAGAGGAAATGGTAACGGGTTGATATCTTTATGATTAATTTGAGGAACACTTGTACCAGTATTTAGAGTGGCTAAATCAATGGTTGATAGCCATTGGTAAGCATAAGTGGTAAGCACCCAATTTGTAGGAGATATCGCCATAATGTTGAGGTCAACAAAACAAGGGTCATTGATTATTCGTTTCTTATTCGTTGCAATCGCACCACCCCGCTTCGGGAATATCACGCTTCCAGACGGGATAAGAGCCCGCAACATTTTTTTATCCGGATCAACAAAACGTGAAGAAGTCGTAATGATTAAATCGTTACCAGGAAGATTCATGTCTCCAACTTTAACATAGGCATACTCCCCGTTTTCTCTTTCTAATGACGCATCAAATGTCGTTCCGCTTGTGGTGTTGAATACATCCTCGACCATCACCCATCCCCAACCTTGTGGCAGTTCGTAGGGCACTTCTTCCGGTTTGATGGGCGGCAGTTTTTTTTCTTTCCTTCGTGTCTTCGTGCCTTCGTGTGAGACCCTCTTTTTCTCCGCCTCAATTTCCTTCAGCAGTTCTCTCGCTGGCGGGTCGTTGGGATTCTGGGGGACGAGGCGGCCCATGACGGCGAGCTGGAGGATGGCTTTGCGGAGTTCGGCGACGTTTTCTTTGACGGTGTAGAGTTCTCCGAAGTGTCGGGCGAGAAAGGCAAAGGGGGAATTGGTCTCACACGAAGACACGACTGCCGCAGGCAGAGGCCGATCCGCAGGGTCGGCAACGACCGAAGGGAGTGGCAACGCACGAAGGTTTGAAGATTCTTTCTCACACGAAGGCACGAAGGCACGAAGTTTGGGATTGAGCAGTTGTTTGATGGCGGCGGCGTGGACGGCCAGCCGCTTTTCCTCCCGCTCCTTGCGCAGCTTTTCCAGCTCATCACACCGCGCCATCAACTGGTCGATGCGCTCGACGATGCGGTGTTGTTCGGGGAGTGGAGGGAGCGGAAATATTGTTGATACAATTTTTTCTCTAGAAATATTTGGTTGTGCTGCTCCAGCTCCTTGATTAATGAAGTACGGCTTTAGGGATGTTATAAGGTTTAGAAGATAGTTTTCATCAAAGTTCGTGTAGGTTTTGCATGCACATACGGCCTGATTGGTTGCCGCTTCAATCTCAAGGATGCCAACTTCACCAATATTGGCACCATACATGGCAACGAGAACTGAACCTTTTTCATTGATCTGTAGCGGGCATTTATCCAATGCAACTTGTGTAATAGTTTCTTCTGTAGATCTGATCCGCCCCTGCTTGACCTCACCAGATTTAACCCACGGAATATCGCCACCATAAAAGCTTGAGTTCGATCGGCTGGGAGTTGAACCAGATTTCCAGATTCCAATTTCTCCCAACCTCACCCACTCCCACCCCTGCGGCAGTTCATAGGGCACTTCCTCCGGTTTGATGGGCGGCAGGGGTTTGGGCTTTTTGATTTTCTTTTCTTTGATGAGTCGCTGTTTTTCAGATTCGATCCCCTTCAGCAACTCACTCGCCGGCGGGTCATTCGGATCCTGTTCCACCAGCTTGCCCTGCATGGCGAGGGTCAAAATCAGTTCGCGCAGTTTTTTGATGCCGTCGGGGGCGGCGAAGGCGGTGTCGAAATGGTGTTCGAGGAGTTGGGCGGTTTGCTTATCCATGGTCGCTTTCCGGTTTCTGAATCGCTTCGATCTGTTTGAGCATCCGGTCGAAGTCGCTTTCGAAAAGCCGATCCTGGACAATGCGGTATTTTTCAAATTCGCTTTCGGCATGGGCCTTGGCGATTTCAGCCGTCACCTTTCCGGCATCCTGCAGAATCTTTCTGTCCCAGAGCCTCAGAAACCCGCTCAGTCGTTCTTCCCAGTCCGCCATGGTCATGGGAATTTTTCGCATGGCCTGCATTTCTGCCATATCCAGATAGGCCGACACGATCCGCTGCATCTGTCCAAGTTCGAATTCCGAGAGGTAATTCTTGGCGACGGAAACATCGTATTTATGTATTTTCCCTTTTGGCGCTCCTTCCCAGCTGGTCAGTCCCATGTTCTCTTTACGGTGATCCGCGCGATCGACAATGACCTCTGCCGCCGTGTTGCCATGAATGGCATAGTGCAGCTTGTTCTGGACGGCTGCAAAGAAACGCTTGGTCGCTGTTGCGGTTGAATCGTAGTCCAGTGCGGTGGCGTAGATATCCGTGATCTTTTGGTAAAACTTGCGCTCTGACAGGCGGATTTCACGGATCTTTTCGAGTTGGCGTTCAAAAAAGGCGTTGTCGAGTACGGTGCCTCCGTTTTTCAGCCTTTCCACATCCATGGCCCAGCCTTGAACAGTGTAGTCTTTCACGATCTGATTGGCCCATTTTCGGAACTGCACGGCCCGCTCATTCTCGATTTTGAAGCCTACGGCAATGATCGCCTGCAAACTGTAGTGATTCGTGTTGTAGTTTTTGCCGTCTGAGGCAGTTATTAAGTATTTCTTAATAACTGCATTTTCCTGTAATTCGTCATCATCAAAGATACGTTTCAGGTGCTGATTAATCGCCGATACCGTCACATCGTACAGCGTTGCCATCATTTTTTGTGTCAGCCAGATATTTTCATCTTCGTAGCGCATTTCGACGCTGGTTTTACGCTCGCCGGTGGCGGCGATAAAGGTGAGATATTCTGCCGCAGAGGAACGGACGATAGAAACCTCTTTGTTCTGCTGTTTCTTTTTGCTCATGCCTTAGCTCCTAAGCAGGCCATCAACTCGGTTTTGAGGGCTTGTTGCGCGGCGTTGAGCTGTTTGACAATCTCCTGATAGTCGGCCATCAGATCTTCGGGATCGGCGTGGATAATTTCCTCTTCGTGCGGATTTTTGCTGTCGAGGTTGTAGTTGCGTTCGGCCAGTTCTTTAGCCGAGACCTTCCAGGCCTGTTCAGTGGTTTTGCGCCCACGGCGTGTTGCACCGCCCCACCACTCTTTTTCGAGGTCGAATTCGCCGATGGTGAGCGGTTTGGAACGGGAGTAGGATTTGTAGCCTTCGGGATACGGGTGTTCAAAGAACCAGACATCCTTGGTCGGGCCGCCTTTTTCAAAAAAGAGAATGTTGGTGGCGATGCTGGTGTATGGCGCAAATACGCCTTTGGGTAAACACACGATGGTGTGAAGGTTAAATTCTTCGAGCAACTCGCGTTTGAGGGTGGTTTTGACGCCTTCACCAAACAGGAATCCATCGGGCAATACCACGGCGGCTTTGCCGGTGTCGTGCTTCAAGAGGTGCATGATCAGCGCCATGAAAAGGTCGGCGGTTTCACGGGTCTGGTATTTTTTCAGGAAGTTGGATTCAATGCCGTCTTCTTCCATGCCGCCAAAAGGCGGGTTAGTGATGATGATGTCCACACGGTCTTTCGGTGTGTAACTCTGGAGCTGGCGGGCGAGTGTATTGTCGTGTCGGATATTGGTGGGTACGTCGATGCCGTGCAGCATCATATTCGTCAGCGCCAACATGTGCGGCAGCGGTTTCTTCTCCACGCCGTGAATGCATTTCTGCAATTGCTTGAGATCATCGTTATTTTTGATCTGCTTCGTATTCTTCAGATGCTCGATGGCGCAGGTGAGAAAGCCGCCGGTTCCGCAGGCTGGGTCGAGAATGGTTTGCCCAAGTTTGGGATCGAGAATATCCACCATAAACTGGGTGACGGCGCGGGGCGTATAGTATTCACCTGCATTTCCGGCGGATTGCAGATCGGCCAGAATCTTTTCATAGATGTCGTTGAACAGGTGGCGGTCGCCGGATTTGTTCAGATCCAGATCCTCTTCGATGGTATTGATGACCTGACGCAGGAGGGTACCGGACTTCATATAGTTGTAGGCATCCTCGAACACGGAACCGACGACTTTTCCATGATCGGAAACTCCGGCCTTGGTCGCCAATGCTTTTAAGGCCGGGAAAAGGTCGTTGTTGACGAAGTCGATCAGTTCTTCACCGGTCATTCCTTCCGGATTCTTTGCCCAGTTGATCCAACGAAAGCGGCTGGGGAGCGGCGATGAATAGTTCGGAACCGTGAGTTGCCACTCCTGTTCTTTGTCGTCAAAGATTTTGAGAAAAATGAGCCAGACCATCTGACTGATGCGCTGGGCGTCGCCATCGACACCCACATCTTTGCGCATGATGTCCTGGATGGATTTAATTAAGGTTGAAAGTGACATAGTCGGTTATCTCCAGTTCTTTTGTTCAGGCGCTATAGAGCGCCTGTTCCAATTCGTTAACAGCTTGTTGGTATTGCTCCAATCCACCAAAGGTGCGGATAATTTCCATGGGCGTGCCCAATTCGGTAAAGGGAGCGATGGTGAGAATTTGTGTCTCTTCAATATGAGCCACGCCTTCATCGGCATATTTGTCGAGCAATGCTTCTAAGACAATGCGTGCCTGCTCTCCATATTTGGTGAAGTAGTTTCGTTTTTTTACCTGCTCCGCCCGTTCCTTACGGGTAAGCGGCGGCATGTCCCAGGCGACATGGCAGACAAGGTCGAAGGGGTCGAATTCTTTTCCGGATTCCCGACCGATCTCATCGGCCAGGGCCTCGAAGAACACACCTTGCTCGGAAAGCTCGTCAATGATGGCCTGTTTCTTGTCCATGCTGCTCCAGCGCCGGAGGAAATCATCGAGAGACGCGTACTCTTTGCTGAGGGCTTGGCGGGTGTAGTCTTTCAACGACTCAGTGATCAACTTGCCGTTTGCATCGAAGTATTGAACCCGTTCCGCAGCGACTTTTACCTCGACATTGGCGACCACATAGCGACGAACACTCCCGTCGCCGTATTCCGCGTCGGATTCTCCAATGCCCATCCACTCCTGCTCCTCGTTGGATTCTGGATAGGTGAAACCATCATCATCCGCATTTTCATCGGGGAGGTCTGGAGGCACGGGCGAATCATCACCTTTGGGCTCGTAAATCTGCACCGGGTCACCGTCGAAATCTGGATCTGCAAACAACTCGGTCGCTTTTTTAAAGTCAATGATGGTGAAATAGTATTTATCGTAATCTTCATTGATCCGCGTGCCGCGTCCGATGATCTGCTTAAACTCGGTCATGGACTGAATTCGCTGGTCGAGCACGATGAGTTTACAGGTCTGTGCATCAACACCCGTGGTCATCAGCTTTGACGTCGTTGCAATAACGGGATAGGTGCTCTCCGGAAAAATAAAGTTGTCAAGTTCGGCCTTTCCCTCTTCGTTATCTCCGGTGATGCGCATGACATATTTGCTGTTCTGAGCCACCAGATCGGCGTTTTCATTGACCAGAGCTTGTCGCATACGTTCGGCATGGTCAATGTTTTCGCAGAACACAATGGCTTTATCAAATCGGTTGGTCTGCTTGAGAAATTCTGTGATCTTTTTTGCAACCAGCTGGCAGCGATTTTCCAAAACCAATGTTTTATCAAAATCCTTTTGATTGTAGATGCGGTCTTCGATTTCATTGCCATATTTATCGACCATTCCTTTGTCTGGCCGCCAGCCGGTTAAATCTTTGTCTATGTCAATGCGCACTACTTTATAAGGCGCTAAGAATCCGTCATTAATCCCCTGTCTGAGACTGTAGGTGTAGATCGGGTCGCCAAAGTAGTCGATATTAGATACTTCTTTGGTCTCCTTGGGCGTGGCGGTCAGGCCGATTTGCGTAGCTGAAGAGAAATAGTCAAGGATCTCACGCCAGGCAGAGTCCGCAGCAGCACTGCCTCGATGACATTCATCAATTATAATCAGATCGAAAAAGTCGGAACTGAACTGCTTGTAAATATTTTTCTCTTCCTCGTTGCCGGTTACAGCCTGATAGAGGGAAAGGTAAATCTCATACGACTTGTTGGCCTGCCGCTTCTGGATTTTGGTCATGGCGGAACCAAACGGTTTAAAGTCGTTTGTCATAGTCTGGTCGACCAGAATGTTGCGATCGGCAAGAAAGAGAATTCTTTTCTTTGCCCTGGACTTCCATAAACGCCAGATGATTTGAAACGCAGTAAAGGTTTTACCTGTGCCGGTTGCCATGACCAGCAGAATACGGTTTTGTCCCTGAGCAATCGCTTCAATGGTTTTATTTACGGCCAGCAACTGATAATAACGCGGTGTTTTTCCGCTCCCGTCGCTGAAATAGTCCTGCGTGACTAGTTCACTTTGCTGGTCGTTGAGACCTCGATGTTGCGCCCACAACTGCCACAAGGTCTCCACAGAAGGGAATTCATTAAGAGAAAGCTCGCGCTCGACAATGCCATCGGGGGCAATTTTGTTGTGAAATAGAAAACCATCACCGTTAGAGCTGAATACAAACGGCACTTGCAACATGTCTGCATAACCAAGAGCCTGCTGCATTCCATCGCCAACCGTATGATTGTTGTCCTTGGCCTCAATAACTGCAATTGGGATATTTGGCTTATAAAACAGGACATAGTCGGCACGCTTATGCTTGGCGCGAGTATGTAGTTTGCCACGCACGATAATGCGCCCGTTTGTAAGGGAAAACTCTTCTCTCACTTGAGTCGTTATATCCCATCCTGCCTGTTTCAGTGCTGGGGTAATAAATTTGGTGCAGATATCGCGTTCGGAGAGTTGCTTTTTATTCATCGGCGGACTCTCCCTGCGTTTTATGCTCCTCGCAAAACTGTTCAAACTGACGTTGAGCCAGTTTGGATGGATTTGTCTTTCCATTCTCCCAACGATTGACCGTAGCGAAACTGACGCCGAGGGCCTGGGCCAGCTCTTCCTGACTAAGATTCAGTGCTTTTCGCACCGTCTTCACCTGCTCTGAAAATGGTTTGGTTCCCATGCTTTATCACCTCATACCTGCGAGCTCATGTAATCAATCAGAAAGACATAACATCTGTTATATCTGATGCAAATACGATTTTTTACGGTTAAAAAAATCAAACAGCTCCTGACACTTTCTCTATTTCTCCGGTAAGTAATGCTCAAGCCATAATACAAAGGAGAAAACGAATGGATATTAATGACTTATTTGAGGGGATTGCGGACGCATTTCGCCGGTATCAGGAAGAAACCGGGATATCTTTTTCCGGACTTGAGGAGAGTGCGGATGCAAAAATTCAGAGAACGGAGAACGAAATAAGCGGAGAAATCGACGTTAATCGGCCTTCTGGGGGAAATTTTCCGGAAGCTCAGTCCGAATAGCGGGTATCATAACCGCCTCCGGTTTAAAAAGATAAGGCCAACCCCCTCTCATCAGAGAGGAGGTTGGTCTAACAGAGTTGGTGGAGGCGGGGGGAATTGAACCCCCGTCCGAATAAGAGTTACAACAGCTTCTACGTGTGTAGTTCGACATTTAAAGATTCGCCGCCTCCGCTGCCGCCGAACAGGGCCACTTTGGTCGCTAGTTTCCTGTTATAGTTTTCGAGCCGCATTCCGGAAACCCGAATGAAGCCTTAGCCTGCTGTCGTCGCCTCTATCTCTTAACAGACATCGGAGTAGAGACGTAGCGGAACTATGCCGCTAGTGCGTAACTTTCGTCAGCATTTATGTTGTTTGGGCTCCTTTTTACGAGGCCTGGAGTCCAACCTCGACACGCCACTGAAGCTTCTACGTACCCGTCGAAACCAGTCGCCCCCATTCACATGAGTGAAAAGAGAGACACAGAGAACACGAAAACCGTTCAATCGTCAATCTGCGTTATCGCTTTTTCCAAGGGTTGGAAATGGGTAGCACCGCAAAAAATGAGCGATTGGGAAAAGTACCCTTCCAAGGATTGGAAAGTTTTGACCATGTAGCGATACGGAAAGTGCTTATGCACCCATTCATTTAGTGGTCGCGTTGTGCACAAAACCCAGATGATTGAGGTCGTCCTCCTCCATCTGGCCCGGTCGTTTTGCGGCATCGGGATCGTCTCGCATCCCCTGCGGCGCACTCGCATTTTCGGTGGTCTGACAGCACTGCGGATCTTCGTGCGCTTTCTTTTTTACGGAAACCTGAATATTCATGATGTGCTCCTTACTCGGATTCTCAGTTGCGGCACACACCTTCCTGTTTAAAAAAGGGTTCAACTCCGCGTGGCCGACTTCCCGACATATGCTGCGGTATGCTGTCGTGTTGAAATTCGCTTGCGACGGAACCCAAGCGCTTTGACGATTCGCGCGGTCCACGTAATTTCCAGTTTGTAACGCATGATGTTTCTTCTCCTTTTATTAGTCACACGCTCACACACGCATTTAAAATGCCAATCATGAAACCGGTTCGTTTCGCGAACCATAAAGACTTGCCTTGGACATCAGGAAGCGTACCCTTCGAGTATGGATATGCATCAAGATTATATACCGATCCCCGAGATCTTCTGGTCGTTCGAGACCGGGAAACCGATCGCCACGTGTAAGGTTTGCGGATGCGACCTTCTGGTTCCAGGCACGAACTATCTCATTGAAAAAGCCTTTAAAAACGGGGAAACCATCTTTGAGCACGCGCTCTGCCTCTCCTGCTACACGGCGTGCCACGAGTCGATGTCGGAAGACAGCCGCACTCGTATTCGCAACTATTTCGCCGAGCGGGTTGATATAGATGCACGGCAGAAAAAAAATCTGGCGGACTTCGGCACCCAACACGAAAAATGGATTTCGCACTGCATGGTGAAAGGCTTTCCGATTCGCGAAGTTGATGAATATCAGCTCTACGGCTTCTGCATTGATAACGACCTGGTTTTCAGCGGCGCGCCTTACGCCGTTTGCGGTGATGTGATTGAGGAGATTCTAGAGCTGCTCTCAGCCGAAACTCTCGGAGTCATGACCGATCTCTCCCAAAAACTGTTCGGCATTGATGCTCCGCACGATTTGCTGATGTTCTAATTTCCAACCACTGGATCCGGGCGGGAAGGTTTCATCCGAATCAAAAGCCTGCAACCCGCTTGAATGCACACGCGCCACTTTGTAGAATGACCCCCAATTCAGTCTGGAGCGTCCAATCATTGGAACCGAACACGTCCAGTGTCTGAAGGGGAAACAGAATCTATGAAAAGAAACGCAATCGCATTCATCCACCTGCTCATTGTCATGGCCTTGCTTGGCCTCACCGGATGCAGCCGCACCGTCGATGATGTCGCAAAATGGAAAGCCAAAGGCCATACGGAAAAACTGATCAAAGCGCTGGCTGACCCGAAAATCGAAGTCCGGCTGGCCGCAGCGGAAGCGCTGGGCGAACTGCAGGCAGAACCAGCAGTTGATTCTCTGGCATCGCTCTATAATGATTCCGAAGAGACCGTAATTCTTGCTTCCGTTGAAGCGTTGGCGGAAATCGGCAGTCCTTCAATCACAACGCCGATGATCGCCGCACTTAAACTCGATTATCTTCAAGCCCGCTTAACAGCCGCCACCACCCTCGGCGAACTGAAAGCCACCGGAGCCATCAATCAGCTCGCGGAGGCACTCAACGATGCGGAAGCTGACGTTCAGCTCGCCGCCGCTATTTCTCTCGGCCAGATTGGCGATGAAAGCGGAAGTGAAGGTTTGGTCGGAAAACTGAATGCAAACTCGCCTGCACTGCGCCAAGCCTGTGTGGTTTCTTTGGGTCAAACCGGTGGCGATGTGGCGGCCGGGGGGCTGATCCGTGCGCTGGGCGACGAAAACAACGACGTCAGCCAGGCGGCCATCCAATCGTTGGAAAACCTGGGCGCTCCATGCGTTCCATTTTTGCTCGAAGCGCTTAAAAACGAGAATATCGAAATCCGCCGCGGAACCATTACCACGCTGCAGGAACTCCACGCCGTTCCAGAGTCTGGAAGCGATCTGATCTGGTATGAACTCGCCCTTGCCTCCGTTAATAACGATGATGAGATCGATCCCGACGTGGCGCAAATACTGATCGAAATGGGCGAACCCGCCTACGACACCCTGCTCGAAGCGGCCGCACATCCAGTGAAAGCGTTTCGCGAGTATGCCGCTTTTACACTGGAGCACACCGGAAAACCCGCCCTTAAAAAATCCGTTGCCGCTACCGATACCAACGCAGGAAGTTCCGCTAAAAAGTGGATGGCCAAACGCGGTTCCTGGCCCGGAGCTCCTTCCTGGCGCATTGATTTATGGGCCTCTCTGGCGGCATTAAATCCGCAGTTTAATCTGGATACGGCAACCGCAAACAGTCTCGAAATGCAGGCCAGGCCAGCCTACAACATTATTTCGCGACCGCAGTTTGAAGCTCAGCGTGAAACGATTCCCCTGCTGATTGCCCTGCTTGGCGACACCACCGAACCACCACCGGAAGAGCCGGACTATGATGCTGAAGGTATTCCCGTGATTAAGAAAAATCGGGACCTTTTCCGCGGCGCAACGAACCGACAACTGGCCAAAGAAAAACTTTCGGACGCCGGCTATATGGCTACGCTCCCCCTGATTGCCGCAATTGAAGATGAAGATGAACTTATTGCCGGAAGCGCCGCTGATATTCTGGGTATTCAGGGAGAAAAACGCGCACTGCATCCCTTGATGAATGTGGTCGAGACAAAGCTTCAGGCCGGCGACCCGTTGACGGATTCTCCTTTCTATAATGCACTTCAGAAGATGGATGAACCGGAAGCCGAACCGCTGTTGCTCAAAATCCGACCGAATCCCGACCGGGCCATGCGCGTCTTTGAACGTAAATATCCCGGTATCCGGCCCATGAGTTCGGAAACGAAAGATACGACCCGAAACCTGTTACTGCCGATTGATTTCCGCCTGGGTTACATCAACAAAGGCCGCGTTGGCGAACTGATGGTCACCTTCATGAAAAATGAAGAAGGAAACTGGGTTCCCTCCCCGCCCCTGCCGGATCAGCTTCCCTCCATGTAGGGAAGCACTCCCCAACTCAGCTGCGGCAAATCATCCGATCGGCCTTTTTTACGCCTTTTTCTGGTATTTTCTTTGCCTAACGGCTGACAGATGTGCGAATTAATAAAGCATAGCAGTCCATTGTTTATTAATAGAAGTTACGCACAGGGGGATTCATGAACACACACATTCTGGCCCGGATAATCTCGGTCGCAGTCATTGCAGTCGGTCTGACCGGCTGCGAAACAAAACCGGAGGATATCGAGAAGTGGAAGGCGAATGGCAACACAGCCAAACTGATTAAAACTCTGGGCGATTCTCGGCAGTTTATTCGATTGGATGCCATCGCAGCTCTGGGAGAACTGAAAGCAGAAACGGCCGTTGCACCGCTCGGCACTCTTCTTAAAGACCCCGATCCCGTTATCGTCCATGAATCACTCGATGCGCTGGCCGCCATAGGAACTCCCGCTGTTGAACCGTTCATGCTGCAGGCCATTACCTTTGAAACCGGTCCGGCACGGCTTACTGCGGCAACCACGCTCGGAACATTGAAATCAGAAAAAGCCGTCGACCCGCTCATCGTTGCGCTGCACGATGAATATGAAAATGTTACGATCGCGGCCGCCGTATCGCTTGGCCAGATCGGAGATCCCAGCGCCATTGCTGCGCTTTCCGAAACCGCACATGATGGATCGGTTCAGTTACGCAATGCCAGCATAACCTCGATCCGCAGTATTGGCGGCGAGGCCGCCATTCAGGCGCTGGCCGCAGAAATGGGTGATATCAGTGAGATCGTACGCGATCAGGCGGTCGCCGGATTAATTGATGCCGGCGATGCTTCGGAACCGATAGCGTTGGAGTCCCTTCGTAGCGCTAACGACTATGAGCGCGAAAGTGCGGTCCGCATTCTGAAAGGAATCAACAAAGTTCCAACCACTGGAAACGATGCGGTTTGGTTCCAGCTGTCGTCCCTCTCCATCGGAGAAACGGTTACGATTCATCGGCAGGAAGCGCGGCAGCTTGCAGCAATCGATAATGGAATGGAAGCGTTGATCGAAGCCGTTGCACATCCTTCAGAAGCCATTCGGGAACACGCCTTCCTGGCATTGGAAACGATCGGTGAGCCGGCTGCTCAACCGTTGGTTTCCGCCGCAGACTACGCCAGCTCGGAAGCCCGGGCCTGGTTCAGCAACCGCTCCCGCTGGCCGGGAGCTCCCGCCGGAGAACTGGATCTTTGGGCGGCAGCAACAGCCCTGAACCCGGCATTCAAGATGGATAGGCGCCATGTGAAACTTCTGATGGGCGACAGCCAGGCAACGGAAGATATGCTGAAATCGAAACAGTTCAAGCCGGACCGGGAAGTCATTCCGTTGCTGATCGAACAAATGGGGGTTTCTCAATCCGCCGATGAAAAACTGGTGGATAACTCGGAGCGGCGGCGAGAACTGGCCTTCAAAAAACTGCAGGAATACAAAGAGATCTCAAAATTTCCGCTAATCGCCGCCGTGAATGATGATGACCCCTATATCGCCGCGCTCTCGGCTCAGATTCTAATTGGGTTCGATGACGACGACCGGACCACGCAAGCGGTAATCACCAGCTTTGCCAATCGCCTCGAAGCGGGAGAAAATCTATCCAACACCCCATTTCATGATGCCCTGCTGGAGCTGGACGCCCCGGAGGTTGATGCCCTGCTCCTGAAGGTCCGGCCCAATGCGGCGGAAGCCATCCGAACCCTGGAAACAAAATTCCCGGGCAGCCACGTCTCAAACATCCCTGTTCCGCCAGCAAATAAAGTTATCCCGGTCGAACCGTTCCGTTTAAAATACATGAAAAATGGAAAGGCCAAAGAGCTGAAAGTAATCTTCCGGCCGGATGAAGAGGGCAACTGGGTTCCCAACCCGCCCCTGCCGGACGAACTTCCATAAACTATGTTCAGCGAGAACGATTAAATGAAACCGACAAGCGTATTCCGATGGATTGCAGTTCCAATCGTTTCGATTGCGCTGCCCTATTTGGTTTTGTTTATTGCCATAACGCTATTCTCTGAACTGAGGTATCCGTATGCGAAGCCTGTATACGGCAGTATTGCAGCTTTTATGTTTGTTGTTCAGGGAGCACTTGTTGCTCCTCGAATGAATAAAAGCATAGCAATACTGTTGTTTACAGCAGGAGCCATTTTGAGTTGGCCCATGTTGAGTCGTCTGTATAAACCTGATTCAGTCACACCGACCTATATGCCCATGCTGTTCACCTATTTGTCGGGGCTATCCGGAGTACTGCTGATCTTTTTATTGAAGAAAAAAAAGCCGGTCCATTGAGGCCATCGTGATAACGCCCGTCGTGGCAGGAACGCGGGTTTTCACTAAGCCTCGTCCCAAACATTGGAATTTGTATGAAAAGGGCAAGCCGCGGGCTTGCCCTTTTTTGTACCCAACGTTAAAAACATCGTCCTTTTTTACGGAGATTTCCAATGGCTGGTGAATATGTCTATACCCTCGAAAACCTGACGAAGCAGCATGGCGCAAAAACCATCCTCGAAGACGTCAACCTGTCCTTCTTTTTCGGCGCACGCATCGGCGTGATTGGCGGCAACGGCTCGGGTAAATCCAGCCTGCTGAAAATCATGGCCGGGATCGATACCGAGTTCATGGGCGAATGCATCATCGCCAAGCGTGCAAACATTGGTTACCTCGAGCAGGAGCCGGAACTGACTGCGGGCAAGACCGTGCTGGAATGTGTGATGGAAGGGGTGGCCGAACAACAGGCCAAGCTCGATCGCTATGACGAAATCTGGGAGTTGCTCGGCGGCGATGTTTCGGATGAAGAATCCGACAAGCTGAACGATGAAGTCGCGAAGCTGCAGGACGAGATCGATGCCGACAATCTTTGGGAATTGGAGCGGCATGTAGAAATGGCGATGGATGCCCTGCGCCTGCCGGATTCCGACCAGGTGGTGGATGTGCTCTCCGGCGGAGAAAAGCGCCGCGTGGCCCTTTGCCGCCTGTTGCTGAAAAATCCCGATGTGCTCCTGCTTGACGAACCGACCAACCATCTGGACGCTGAATCTGTCGGATGGATGGAGGAGCACCTCAAGCGTTTCAAAGGAACGCTGATCGTTGTGACACATGACCGCTACTTTCTCTCCAACGTCACCGAATGGATTCTGGAGCTCGATGCCGGACGTACCTTCCCCTACAAGGGCAACTACGAAGCGTGGCTCGAACAGAAACAGATGATTGCCGAGAAGACGCAGAAGCTGAATGCGTCCCGCCGTAAAATGCTGAAGCAGGAACTCGAATGGGTGCGCATGAATGCCTCCAGCCGACTGACCAAAAACAAGGCGCGGTTAAAACGCTACGACGAGTTGGCAAATCAGGAGTTCGATACCGCAGAAGAAAACCTCGCCATTCAGATTCCCGTCGGCAAGCGCCTCGGCCAAAAGGTGGTGCAGGCCAAAGAAGTTTCCAAAGCCTTCGGCGATCGCCTGCTGTTCGACGGCGTAAACTTCGATCTGCCGCCCGGCGGCATCGTAGGCGTGATTGGCGGGAACGGTGCCGGCAAAACCACTCTCTTTAAAATGATCCTCGGAACAGAAACGGTTACCTCCGGAACACTGGAGCTTGGCGAAAGCGTCGACATTTCCTATGTCGATCAATCACGCGACGACCTCGATGCCGACAAAACGATCTGGGAAGAAATTTCCAATGGCGAGGAAACCATCGAAGTCGGCGGACGCGAAATGAACAGCCGGGCCTATTGCGCGCGCTTTAATTTTAAAGGCGCGGAACAGCAGAAAAAAGTGGGCGTGCTTTCCGGCGGCGAGCGCAACCGCGTGCATCTGGCAAAGCTGCTACGCGGCGGCGGCAATCTGCTGATGCTCGACGAACCGACCAACGACCTCGATGTGGCAACGCTCCGATCATTGGAAGAAGGGCTGATGAACTTCGGCGGTTGCGCCGTCGTCATCAGCCATGACCGCTGGTTCCTCGACCGCGTCGCCACCCACATCCTCGCCTTCGAGGGCGACGAGGTGATCTGGCACGAAGGCAACTATGAATCGTTCAAGGATCTCATGAAAAACTCGAAAGGTGACAACTGGACCCCGCACCGCGTTCGCTACCGTCCGCTGAAAAACGGCTGATAAAACTTATGAAAAAGATAAAAAAACGTTGGTTGGTTCCGCTGCTCCTCATTGTCCTGGCGCTCGTACTGATTCGAGTGATGCTCCCACCGCCAGTGATTCTCGAGCCCTTGGAAGCCGGCAACATAAAAGTCCCGACGGAACGATCGATGATCTGGAATGACCGTTCGGAAGCGACGGATGAGATACTGGAATACTGGGCGGAAAAGCCCCTGGACGATTGGCCCAAACGTGGAAAGATTCATATCCCGCGCGCATTATTGGCCCGTTTTGCTCTCCAACACGATCTGGATGCCGCCAATGAATTTCTAACCACCGCCACGCCGTGGGGCAACGCGGGTTCCGTGTGGGCGCTGCACCCGCAAGGTGATTATGATTTCACGATGGCCGGACTCATCCCGATTCTCTATCTGTTCGGCGACGACCCCACCGTGCTCTACCCCGAGGCGCGGGATCAGTTGCTGAATACGCTGCTGCCGCTGGAAGGCGGCGATCCGCTCGTATCTGTTCCGCGTACGCTCGGCGCGGTGCGCGACACGGAAAATCATCTACTCATGACCGAGGGCTCGCGCTATTTGAAAAACCGCTGGCTCGCATTGCACGGGGACTCGAACCCCCTATACGACAATGAAGCAAACGGTCTTGAAGACTGGTTGCAGAATCTGATCATCGAATTGGAGGAAACCGGGCCCTATGAGTTTAATTCAATTCCCTACGAAGGCTACACGCTCACCGCCCTGTTGAACCTGGAGGCATTCGGTTCGGAGCGCATACAACTCGCCGCGCGCAATGTGCTCGACCAGCTGAACTGGAACTATGCGCTGGGCAGTCTGGATTTCCGCCGCGCCCCCCCGTTCCGCCGTCGGTATGAGCACGCAGATGATACGGCATTGGATGAAGACCGGCACACGCCGCTGATGAAACTATGGATCAGTCTGCTGCCCGAAAGTCCCCCCAACCTGACACCCCGTTCCAGCCAGCACATTGGAATCTGGGCCTGTTGGTCGCCTTACCGCTTGCCGGATAAAACCGCGCAATGGATTCTCGAAAAACCATCCGAATATTTCGTGCGAATCGGTCATGGCCTGAATGGCTCGCCGGAGATTTATTCCGGTGGACCGGGTTACCTGATTACGGCCGGCGGGGTGCATCGTGGGAAACGCTCGCTGCTGGTCGCGCGCCCCATCACGCTGATGCTGGACGATGGAATCACCGACCTGACGCAGGTGCTGCACCTGGCGGGTCCCGGCGAAGATTTCCGGGAATGGAACAACACAGGCGTATGGCACGACTTCGCCGTTGCGGCGGGGCCGGTTTACATTCCGGAAGAATGGACGACCTCTGCCGAAGGAGTCCTTTGGAACGTGTATCGCCGTGAAGCGGATTTATGCATCGCTGTACATTCTCGCGACAACCTGGGCATTGTCCATTTAATCCGTTCCTCCGATCCGCAAGGCGTTCTCGTTGCGATCGAAGCGGCCAATGATGATCCCGAAATTCTGGTGAATTCATTTCAGGTTCCCGGGGGTCCTCGCATTGATTATGCCCCCGACGCGCCGAAAGATCAGTGGGTGATTCAATCCATTGACGGGCAAGCGATTGATCGTGATTTCGACCGCTGGCCGAGGCTGGAAGGCGAAGGAATCGATTAAGAGTAATGGCACCTGTTAATATGCCGTTGGTTCCGGAGGGGTCGGATGGACTCGATTACAGAATGGGTCAAGAAATGCACCGACCGGCTGTTGCTGAAGTCTTCCAAGGTATGGAGACAGCCACTCTGCGGAACCGTGATGACTAATCACGGTGCCCTCGGCATCCTTTATTAAAAACAGATAGCTGAATACATCCTCGTCCCGTGGTTTATCATCGTACATTTCGTCGTTCATGCGAATCGGTTTCGTGGTAACCACGACCGACTGCCCGGCATTGCGTTCCGATTTAAACGGCAGTTGCTCCCTTGCCAGCAGAATATGGGCATTCCCATTCAGCTCGCGGGTGAATACATAAAGTTCACCTACCAGATCATGCGTTTCTTTGGCCGAACGAAGCTGTTTTGCGGTGGCGCTGAAAATATATTCATACTGCATCACGGTCCGGTTCGGGAGCAGATACGGTTGCGTTTTCTGCATCTTCACCTCAAATGAAACATTATACTCTTGCTTATGAACGAGCGCGATATAGCGTTGATCTGCCTTTGAAAGTCGATCGATGGGAATGCGTATTTTCCTGCCGGAAGCATCTTTCAAAATCACGATGTTACCGGATGTTCCTTCAGCGCGCGCTTCCAGTACACTGCCATTATCCCCGGTCCAGATTCGCAAACCCGAACCGGAGGATTCATCCATCATCTTTAAATTTCCCTGGACTGCAGTTTCTAAATTGCTCACCACTACATCCCCATCATTAAAGACGGGTCCGCCCTCAACAGCTACCTCCCCCGCCGGGAGGCGCAGGCAAATCTGATCCATCACATCGAATGACATCACATCCACTTTAAAGGGAGGCAGGATCGGGCCGCCCTGTTGGTTTTCCGGATAGCGCACGCCTTTTTCTTCCACCAGCAGCATGGCACTTGAAACGCCATCGGAACCTTCAGCCACCACAATTTCAATTTGAACCGGAACCCCGGGTATCAGAGTAATCCAGTCGCCCACCACGGCCGCAGTACTACCCAGATAATATTTACCGGACTGCTTATCACTGCTTTTCCAGACCTTGGAAAATTTTTCGGCCATTTCTTTGTCATCAGAAAAACCGTGGTCGCAAAACACCACCCGATCGTCAATACGTACGACGATGCCATCTTCAGCCGCTCCCACGAAACGAAAGGTGATACCTTTCGGATGAACCAGCTGTCCAACGTAATGCAACAGCCAGTGGACACCCATGGTATCATCTTCACCGAAAGCGGTTAATACCGCATAGGCGACTACGGGAGGAATCATAACAGCCGTGGCATAGCGCTTCAGGGGAGACCGATAGTATCGCGCCATCTTGGACGGCTTCCAACCGCTCTGAAGATAGTTAAGCAGAATATTATTCAGTTCCACTTGATCCATCGGAATTATATTGCCACTGCGGTTCCGTTTTAGATCATAAAAGGTGCAGACCAGATGATTGGAATTCACCTGAGAACTGCCGACCAGAATTGCACCGGGTGCGCTTTCGTCGATAACAACGGTAGATCCTTTTGAAGCATCCTCTCCTGCGGCCATAGACCGGCCCACAGCCACACCAACCAGCAACACAACAAACAGTCCCTTGAACCCCATAGCTATACCCCGTAAATAGAAATTCATTTAACCGGATTTCCAATGCCTGGAAAATCCTAATGCGCTTTTTTCAAACCACGGGCGAAATAACAGCGTTCCGCTAAGTACGTCCATCAATACTTGCTTCCATTTCGGTTTCATGCTCAGAATGAATTATTAAATGGATGCTGCTATGAAAAATCTTCTCGAAAAATTTGAACGAATCGTCGTGCTGACCCTGATGGCCTTTATGGTGTTTGCCGTGCTGCTGGCCACGATTGAAGTCGGTGTGATCCTGTGGCAGCAAATGAAAGAACCTCCGTTCCTGCTGCTGGACGTGAAAGAAATGATGGAAGTTTTCGGCTTTATCCTGATGGTTGTGATCGGGCTCGAGCTGCTTGAAACGATTAAGGCTTATCTCGACAAACGAGTCATTCATGTTGAGGTCGTGTTGCTGGTTTCCATTGTGGCGGTGGCGCGGAAAATCATCATCATGGACTACAAAGAAATCACCCCGCAGATGATCATGGCGGTTGCAACCCTGGTCCTGTCGCTTTCCGTCGGATTCTTTGCGGTGCGCCGCGCCCTGGACGGCTCCGGGAAATACCGCAAAGAAAGTACCGATGTCTAATGAAGTTTCGGCTCGATGGTGATGCGTTTGACGGCATAAGACGCAGAAGGTTCGCCTTTGACGTATATGTATAGGGTCCCGGCATTTTCCAGCGACAGTCCTGCGGTTTTTGCACGCTGGAACAACTCAGCGTCCTGAATCAACATCAGGCAGGTATACGCCGGAACCCCATGGGCGCCATTGATCTCAAGATTGGTGATGCGCACCGGGGCCCGCTCATTGCTAGATGGGTCGATCAGCACCCCTTCCCCGTGTTTTCCAATCATTGGAACGCCGGAATTCGACCATTCAAAGACGGCGCTACCGGCGGCCGCCCCCAGCTCAGCCTGCACGCCGGGTTGCTCAAATACTATTTTTGCAACGGCATTATCGGCCATCCGGTTCAGCTCCCGCATCTTCGTTTCATTCACCGTTGAACAGCCGGTCGAAAGCAAGCCAACCAGCGCGAGTACATAGCAGATTTTCAACAATTTCCTAATCATTCAAGAGCCTATAATTATTTGACAAGTTTTTCCAAACACTGGAAGATTCATATTACCGAATGGGGGTAATCGACACCCCGCGTTTAAAAAACAAGGAGAGCAATCATGCAAGCATTATCCGTGAAGTGCCGTCTAATTGTTATCGCCGTTTTCGGCACAGCCCTCACCACCCACCTGTACGCAGGTGCCAGTCAGTCGCCCTCGGCAGTATCCCAAAAAGAAGCCGGGCAATTAGAAATCGAAATCAATCCGCTCATTGCCGGTTTCACTGCTGAAGAGCTGCAGGCGGCGGTTGATGAAGCGTATGCAAAATATAAGGATCTCAACGAAGGCAAAAATGCCGACTACATTCCGATTCTTACCGAAACCCCCAGCAACCTGTTTGCGGTTGTGATTGCCACCCCCGATGGACAGCTGTTCACCGCCGGCGATATCGACTATAAGTTTTCGATTCAATCCGTCTCCAAACCGTTTACCGCCGCACTGATCATGACGCAGAAGAATCCGGAAGCCGTTCAGGAAAAAATCGGCGTTGAACCAACAGGCCTTCCTTTCAACTCGAAAATGGCACTCGAGCTGTATGAGGCGCGGTCGGTCAACCCCCTTGTGAACGCCGGGGCCATTGCCTCCGTCAGCATGGTGGATGCCTCCGATGAAGATCGGCGCTGGGCGAAAGTCCTCCAGAATCTCAACGACTTTGCCGGGGCCGATCTTCAGGTGCTGGATAAAGTTTTTAAATCGGAATACGATACGTCCTGGAGTAACCGCGCGATTGCCAATCTGCTTTATAACTATGGCCGGCTTTACTGCCAACCGGAAGAAGCGCTGCGGGTCTACACCAAACAATGCTCCGTGGGAGTCAGCACCAAAGATCTCGGCATTATGGGAGCCACGCTGGCAAACGACGGAATCAATCCAATCACAGGAAAACGTGTGATGCCCGCCGAACATGTGCCCGAGCTGCTCGCCATAATGGCCACTGCCGGTTTTTACGATGAATCGGGCGAATGGATGACCACCGCAGGTCTTCCGGCGAAGACCGGTGTCGGCGGCGGCATTGTTGCGGTTGCTCCCGAAAAATTTGCCATCGCCGCATTTTCACCCCGTCTGAACGAAGCCGGCAATTCCATTAAAGCCATGAAAGCCATCCGCCATATTTCCGGCGAGCTTGGCCTCGGTGTTTTCGGCGCCAACCCGGCATTAAATACGGAGGAAGAGTAATGAAATCAGGAATCAGTACGCTGGTGGCATGTGGTTTGGTAGCCGGAGCATCGGCTCAATTCGAGATCGGCAAAACCACGATGGATATCTACGGGTATGCACAGCTCGATATGGGCATACAGACCGGACAGAATAATCCGGACTGGTACGATGTGGTGCGCCCGTCCCAGCTTCCGGTGTATGAACACCAATATGGTTCCGATGGCAACTTCTATGCCTCCGTCCGGCAGAGCCGACTGGGCTTTAAAACCGCCACCGAAGTCGGGGATGATGAATTGACCACGATCTTTGAGTTCGAGCTCTTCGGCGTCGGGGCCGATGCCGGGCAAACCACCTTCCGCCTGCGGCAGGCTTACGGACAATATAAAAACTTCGGTGCCGGCCAAACCTGGAGCGTGTTTATGGACCCGAGCGTGTTCCCGAACTCGCTGGAATACTGGGGGCCGAGCGGTATGATTTTCTACCGCAACATTCAGTTCCGCTACACGCCCGTAATGACCAAAGAAAACAATGTGGCCATCTCTCTCGAACAGCCCGGCGGCAGTGCTGACGAGGGGAATAATTCGGGAAGTTTTCCTAACACAGCAAGTCATTACCCGGTGCCTGATCTGGCTGCGCACTATCGGCATTCACAGGATTGGGGGCACGTACAGCTCGCCGGCATTCTGCGTTATCTCGGAACCGAAAGTACGGGCCCCGGCGGAAATGATGATTCCTACCTTGGATGGGGACTCAACCTGAGCGGAAATTATAAAATCAACAACGATACCCTGCGCCTTCAATTGGTCTATGGCGAAGGCATTGGTAACTATCTGAACGACGGGGGTCCCGATATTGCAGCCACCGGGCCGGGCTCCGCAGAAACCGTTCCCCTCCTCGGCGTGGTGGCCTTCTATGACCATGCGTGGTGCGACACGCTGAGTTCCTCGATCGGCTATTCCATGTATCAGTTCGACAACACGTCCGGGCAATATAACACGGCGGTGAGCAGTGGTCATTATGCCCTCGCCAACATACTGCATCAGCCCACCCCGAATGTAATGTATGGGTTGGAACTGCAATACGGCATGCGCAAGAACAATGACGGCGGAGCGGCCGACCCTGACTTCGCCGGAGAAACCATTGAGGATTTAAATGATATCCGCCTCCAGTTTTCCGTGCGGCTCTCCTTCGGCGCGAAGTATATCGGCGGCGACTCTTAAACTTCCAAACATTGGAAACAGCCGCAACCCTTCCAAACCTTGGAAGGGTATTTTGTTGAAAACCGTACCGCAGGCATCTTGCCTGCCCCGTCGCCTCTCTAAACAGGACTTCGACTTTGAAGATGCAAATTCCTTCTGCTAGCATCGCGCTTCAATTTCACCAGTAGTGGAGCCAAAGCATGATCAATAAATTGCGGTATCTTTTCGTCTTAACCATTCTATGCACCGCCGGCGCATTTGCCGAGCCGCGTGGTTGGGGAGCGGGCATCGGCGTTTTCGACAGCGACTTCGGCATCCAGGTCCGCAAGGATTTTCTATTTGGCAAAGAACTTCAATATGCGGTCGACCTGCAGGCCGGTTTGTATAACCAGAACAAATGGACCACGCGGTTGGATGCCGACTTTCACTATATCTTCCGGGCCGACTCCGCCTTCCGCCTTTACCCACTTGCCGGAGTCAACCTGGCCATTCAGAGCAAATACAACCGCGCCGGCTTCAACATCGGCGGCGGCACCACCTTTGATCTCAATTCCGAAACGTGCATGTTCCTCGAAGCAAAATATGTTGCCGGCGATTGGGACGGCTATGCGCTAACCATCGGACTCTATTTTTAATGGGAGCCTTTATGTTCCAATCCTTGGAAACCGGTCTGAAGACACTGGCAGTGCTGAGCCTGCTTGCCGTTGCACCGGCGATGGCGGATGAGCAGACCTATTGGGCCGAGCAGAATCAGAACACGTTCGCCGATTTGATCAAACTGCCTGTTGTAAATCAGTTCGATACCGATTACGGACATAAAGCAGCGGTGAAATATACGCTGGCGTTTCAGCCTTCCATGGTTTCGGAATTTTCCAAAGGTTGGAACATCGTCAATCGGCTGAACGTTCCGTTTATCTATCAGCCCGGCCGGACGCAGGGCGAAAAGGATTCGCACGGACTCGGCAACATCGTATACGAAAGCTTCATCGGACCTTCCAATGGTCGGAACGTATTCTGGGGCATTGGTCCGACCTTCCAGATTCCCACCCAAACCGATAAGCATCTTGGCTCCACCAAATGGAGTGCGGGTATCGCTGGCGCGGTTTCTTTTGTGAAAGGCCCCATCGTGGCCGGTGCCCGAATAAACCAGCTCTGGTCTTTTGCCGGCAGCAATGCCAGCGGAGATATGAACCAAACCACGATTGAATATTTTGTATATGCCAACCTCGGCAGTGGATGGTGGATTGGAACCTCGCCGATCAACGTCGCCAATTGGGAATCCTCGTCCGACGAACGCTGGACCATTCCGCTCGGCGGCGGCTTTGGTAAGGTGGTCGGCAAACGCCTTCCGGTGAATCTAAAGCTGGAAGCATATTCCTATGCGGAAGCCCCGCCCGGCGCCGGCGACTGGACCGTGCTGCTCGGCGTCGATTTCCTGATCCCGGAAAGCAGCCTGTTTAAACGATAGGTTGTATTCGATTATTTAATCGAGTCACTCACAGCCGCACTCATTGAGGCCGGGAAGGCGATAATCAGTACGCGTTTTATGGCGGTCACATGATCCGTTGTCCACGGGCATTTGTTGATGATGGTCAGCAGCCCGGCCACAACCAGCAGGGAAATGAAATAGATACCGGCTACACGCTTAACAAATTCCCAAACGTGCTCGCGAAACGTGAATCGGTAAAAGTTGTAGTATACAAACAGGCCGATAAAGATCAGCGAAAGCGCACTGAGCCCGATCACATTGGCCAGCGGAAGTTCCCGCCCGAGCACCCAGGTTTCTTCGGTGAACGCAATCGGAACCGAAAGCAGCGAGGCGCCGACCACCACCTGCATCACATCGCGCGGCTTGAATTCCACCATCAGCGGTTTGAGTGTGTAGTCCAGCACCTTACCCGTGGCATCCTTAATCGGCACAACGCTGTGCAGATAGCCGCCGATCCGCTTAATCATTTCATCCGGTGTCTTTTTTAAAGCCATAGCGTTTCCTTTTCCAAAGATTGGAAGCCTAGCGGTTTTCCAACCCTTGGAAAACAGGAATAAAAAGGTATTCAATCTCGACAATACCCCTGCGGGATAACTAGGGTTTTCTTTCTCAACCCGTGGAGATGTGAGTTATGAAGACAATGTTGTTAGTTCCTGCTGTTACGATCGCCTTACTTTTCGGGTGTGCACCGAAAAATGAATTTCAGCCGCCACCGCCTCCCGGCGTGACCGTTCAGATGCCTGTTGAAAAAACGGTAACGGTCTACACCTCCTTTCCCGGTCGGCTGGTTGCCCATGACCACGTTGATATCCGTGCCCGGGTGAAAGGCTTCCTGAAGTCGATCGACTTTGTTGATGGCCAACGTGTTAAAGAGGGCGATCTGCTCTTCACCATTGAGCCGGAACAGTATGAAGCCGAAGTCAATTCGGCAGAAGCCATGCTCGCTCAGGCTCAGGCCGCACAGAAGCTGGCCGAAGCCACCTTGCAGCGCACAGAAAACGCCTATAAAACCAAAGCGGTTTCCGAGGTGGATGTCTTAACCTCTGAAGCCAACAAACAGGCGGCCGATGCGGCTGTTCTGGAAGCGCAGGCTGCACTCGATAACGCAAAGCTTAATCTTTCCTATACTAAAATTCATGCACCGATGGGCGGGCGGCTCGGTCGCCGCTCATTGAGCGCCGGGAATCTGGTGGGTGATGGACAATCGACTCTGCTGACCACCCTCGTGGTGGAAGCCCCGATTGATGCGTTCTTTAATGTGGATGAACGGGCTGCCATCCCTTTTCTTAAAGAGGGCAGGCGGAATGAAGGTCCTGACATTAAAACCATCCCCCCGGTTCAGCTGGAGCTGGCCGATGGATCTATTTATGAGGACACGGGCAAGGTAAACTATGTTGACCCGGAATTCGATCCGGAAACCGGAACCGCGCAGGCACGCGCTGTTTTCCAGAACACGGATTACAAATTGATTCCCGGTATGTATGGGAAAATCCTCATTCCGAGGGAAATCGAAAATGCTCTGGTCGTACCCGACCTCGCGGTGCAACAGGATATGTCCGGCAGTTATGTGCTCTCGGTAAATTCATCTAACATTGTGGAAAGCATTTACGTTACAAAAGGGCCATTGGTCGGCACTGAACGGGTGGTTGAAAAAGATCCGACCAAAGATCGCTACCTCACGGTTGAAGATCGCGTCGTTGTGAACGGCCTGCAGCGTGCCCGCCCGGGAATTCCGGTTACCGCAACAGAAGCCAAAGCGACTGCCGAAGCCCCTGCTGATAAATAAACCGGGAGAACAATCATGTTCAGCCACTTTTTTGTAAGAAGACCTATCTTCGCAATGGTTATTGCCATTGTGATCGTGCTCATCGGCCTGTTTTCCCTGAAGGGGCTACCGGTTGAGCGCTACCCGAATATTGCCCCGCCCGCCATCACGGTGGACGCCACCTATGCCGGGGCCGATGCACAGACCGTGGCCGACACCGTTGCAGCCGTGATCGAGAAAGAGGTCAACGGCGTGGAAGGCATGATCTATATGAACTCCATCAGCGCAAACGATGGAACCATGAAGCTGACCGTCACCTTCGAAACCGGTGTTGATCTGGATATGGCCAACGTACTGGTGCAGAACCGCGTGGCCAAAGCCATCCCGCAGCTGCCGCAGGAAGTGCAGCGCCTCGGGGTTAAAACACAGAAAAAATCAACCGATGCCAATCTCTACATCGGCTTTTCCAGCGGCGACGATCGCTACGACGATATCTTCCTCGCCAACTATGTCGCTCTCCGCGTTAAAGATGAAGTGGCGCGTGTGCCCGGCGTTGGCGAAGTGCAGGCCTTCGGGGCCGGCGACTATTCCATGCGCATGTGGCTCAATCCCGACAAAATGAAGGCGCGCGGAATCGTGGCCGACGACATTGTGAATGCAGTGAAAGAGCAGAACCTGCAGGTCGCCGCCGGCCAGATCGGTGAACCGCCGGTACCGGCAGGTCAGGCCTATCAGATGACGATGCGGGTGAAAGGCCGTCTGCTCACCCAGGAAGAGTTCGGCAATATCGTAATCCGCAGCGGCGAAGACGGTCGCGTTCTTCGGGTTAAAGATGTCGCCGACGTGGAGCTGGGAGCAAAAACCTACGTGATCGGCTCCTCGCTCAACGGCCGCGAATCGGCCACCATTGCCGTCTACCAGATCCCCGGCGAAAATGCCATTGATGTGGTCGATGGCGTGAAGACTAAAATGGAAGAACTCAAGGCCGGTTTCCCTGAGGGGCTGGATTACACCATCATTTACGACAATACCGTCGTCATTAAAGCGTCAATCAAGGAAGTGGTAGAAACCCTCTTCATCACCCTGATTCTCGTGGTCTTAACCGTGTACATCTTCCTGCAGAATTTCCGCGCCACCCTCATCCCCTCCGTCACCATTCCGGTTTCACTGATCGGCACGTTTGCCGCTCTTTCGGCGATGGGCTATTCCATCAATACCTTCACGTTGTTCGGATTGGTTTTAGTAATCGGAATTGTGGTCGACGACGCGATTGTGGTGGTGGAAAACTGTACCCGCCTGATCGATGAAGAAGGCCTGAAACCTAAAGATGCCGCACTTCGCGCCATGACGGAGATTTCGGGCCCGGTAATCGCAACAACGCTCGTTCTTTTATCGGTGTTCATTCCAACCACCTTCATGGGCGGCATCACCGGAACGCTCTTCAAACAGTTTGCGGTAACCATTTCGATTGCCACGGTCTTTTCCACCATCAATGCCCTCACACTCAGCCCGGCACTTTGCGGATTGCTGCTCAGGCCATCCGGCGGAGAAAAAACAACCGGCCCGCTGGGCCTGTTCAACAAGGCATTGAATTCCACGAAAACCGGATACCTCAAGGTGGTCAACCAGGCCCTGCGAAAAGCAGCCATTGGGCTGATCCTTTTCATCGGCATGTCCGCCGTCGCCTTCATCGGCTTCGGCAGTCTTCCCGGAGGTTTCGTTCCACAGGAGGATGAAGGCTACTGTATGGTGAATGTGATCCTGCCGGAAGCCGCTTCACTGGAACGAACGAAAGCGTTCTTGAAAGAGGTGGATGCCGTGATCGGCAGTACCGAAGGCGTTTCTGATTTTATGTCTATTTCCGGCTACTCCATTCTCGATAACGCGGCCATTCCGAATGCGGCCTTCAGCGTGACCACCTTTACCCATTGGGACGAGCGCCCGCATCTTCACCAGAGTGAAATCATCGGCAATCTCAACATGAAACTGGCCCAGTTGCAGGACGGCATGGCCTTTGCGTTTCCGATGCCGTCCCTTCCAGGGGTTGGAATGTCGGGCGGTCTGGTGATGCAGCTGCAGGATCGCGGCGGAGTCGGCATGAATACGCTCCAGCAGGTCGGCGATGAATTCATGAACGATGGAAATTCGCAGGCCGGACTTCAGGGTATGTATACCACCTTCCGCGCCAACGTGCCCCAGCTGTTCATTGATATTGCGCGCGATCAGGTGCTTACCAAGAATGTTTCCATGAGCGCCGTCTTCAATGCCCTGCAGTATTTTTACGGCTCGGTCTATATGAACGACTTCACGTATATGAACCGGGTCTTCCAGGTGAAAGCCCAGGGCGCGCCGGACTTCCGAACCCGTCCCGAGCAGGTGCTCGATCTGATCATCCGCAATCGCGACGGCAAGCAGCTTCCGCTCGGTGCCGTGGCTTCCGTAACTGAAATCCTCGGGCCGCAGTCGATCAATCGCTACAACATGTATCCGTCCGCCAAGATTATGGGACAGCCCGGTGACGGATTCAGTACCGGACAGGCCATGGACATTGTCGAAAATATGGCAGCGGAAAAACTTCCTCCTTCCATGGGCGTCGAATGGACCGAACTCTCCTATCAGGAAAAGGCCGCACAGGGCTCCTCCAACATCATCTATATTCTGGCCATCGTGCTGGTGTATCTTGTGTTGGCGGCGCAGTACGAAAGCTGGAGCATTCCGGTATCCGTCTGTCTGTCCGTCCCCACCGCCCTGCTTGGTGCTGTGATTGCATTGATGATCGGGCACTTCGATAACAACGTCTATGCGCAGGTCGGGGTGGTGCTGCTGATTGGTCTCTGTACCAAAACGGCCATTCTGCTCGTGGAATTTGCCAAGGTCGAAAATGAAAATGGAAAGAGCCTTTTTGATGCGGCCATGTCGTCCGCAAAACTACGCTTCCGCGCGGTACTCATGACCGCCTTCTCCTTCATCCTTGGTGTGATTCCGTTGCTGACCGCGAGCGGTGCCGGCGCGGAAAGCCGGAAGGTGCTCGGTGCCACCGTATTCGGCGGCATGCTCGTGGCCACCGTTGCCAGCCTGATTTTTGTTCCCATGCTGTTTTACATCATTGCCAAGGCCGTCAGCAAAAAGGTGAAAGAAGAAGGATGATGATTATGCGCCTAGTCCCAAAGATCCTCGTGGCGGCACTTGTCACGTTCACCGCATCAAGCGGTTGGGCGCAGTTTCATAAATACGATGTGTGGGATGAAAACTTCACCGTTTCCGGTCTGCTGGGCGCCGTGCAATATCAGAACCTGAAGTTCACTCCGCCGGACAGCGCAGAACCAACCGAGGTCGACCTTTCACTCATTCCACAGGTGGGTGGAGCCTGGACCACCCTGCCATTGGGAGAGCGCTTTCAATATGGATTGGAAGCAACTTTCCTGCTGGGCTTCCGCTTCGACAAAGTAAACTATGCCTATCTCGGCGGCGGCGGAGCCTACATCAGTCTCTCCACCTCCATGTGGATGTTCGATCTCGCCGGAGGTCCATACGTAAACCTGTTCCTCACAAAGTCAGAAAAGGTCCGCATCTTCGCCGGAGCAGGCCCCACCATGACCTTCGCGATGTATCAGACCGACCGTACCTATAGCGACAGTAGCACCACCGAGTCCGGCGATGAGTCCGCATTCGGTCTCGGCCTCTATGCCCGTGCCGGCTTTGAATTCCGTGTCGTGGAAAAAGGAATGCTGGGCATGAGTGTACGCGGCTCCTGGGCCAATCTTGATTTTTCCGAAGTCGGCGGAAACACCAGTGTCGACGGCATCGGTCTATACGCCAGCTTCACTGCCGGATTTTAGTACTAAGCATCTGTCTGCGGGCCTTTCGTCCACTTTTTTTGTGCATCGCAGACTTCCCGCATGTCCGTTGGACCGCTATTTTGTTTTGCTTCATGAAAAAGAACGAACAGATGCGTTTCTCAGACCGCAAGCGGGTGGAGCTCGATTTCCAATGGTTGGAAGTCCCGATGAATATTGTATTGGTTGCACCCTCCATCCCACCCAACACCGGAAACATTTCCAGGCTCTGCGCCGCCACCGGTTCGCGTCTCCACCTCATCGAACCGCTCGGATTCGATGTCTCGGACAAAGCCGTGCGCCGCGCCGGCCTCGACTACTGGGATTCCGTCGACATTACCGTCTATCCGGACTTCGAAACATTCATGAAAAAAAATGCTGAGGGTCGGAAATATTTCTTTTCCACCGCCGGAAATAAAAGTTTTTATACTGCCGAATTTCAGCCCGGAGACTATCTGGTTTTCGGCAACGAAACCTACGGGCTTCCTGACAAAATCATTGAAGCGCAACCGGTTGAACAGATCCTGAATATCCCGATTAAACTCGATTGCGTGCGCTCGTTGAATTTGTCAAATTGTGCGGCCATTGTGCTCTACGAAGCCCTGCGGCAAATTAATAGATGAATTTTGAACGCGCGTTGATGATATCGGTCTGAAAACGCATCAACTTTTTAAATTAGGAGTCCAGACTTATGGCGGGAATCGAAGTGATTAATCAAAAGGTGCGCGAACAAAGCGCATTCGTACCCACCCTCAAAACTGAAATTGGAAAAGTGATCGTTGGTCAGGACTATTTGATCGACCGACTGATCATCAGCATGCTGGCCAACGGCCACGTTTTGCTCGAAGGGGTTCCGGGATTGGCAAAAACGCTGACCATTAACACACTCGCCTCAGCGCTCGACACCTCCTTTCAACGCATTCAGTTCACCCCCGACCTGCTCCCCGCGGACATCATCGGCACCCTGATCTACAATCAGAAAGACGGCGACTTCATCATTAAAAAAGGCCCTGTTTTTGCGAACGTCATTCTGGCCGATGAAATCAACCGTGCTCCTGCAAAAGTACAGAGCGCCCTGCTCGAAGCCATGCAGGAAAAACAGGTCACGATCGGCGACGAAACCTTTAAGCTGCCCAAGCCCTTCCTCGTGATGGCCACCGAAAACCCAATCGAGCAGGAAGGCACCTATCCGCTTCCCGAAGCGCAGGTCGACCGTTTCATGCTTAAGCTCAAAGTCGGCTACCCGACCATCGAAGAGGAACGCCGCATCCTCGATCGCATGGCGCACTCCAATACCGAGATTCAAGTGAATCCCGTCCTGCATCCCGATGAAATTCTGAAAGCCCGCGAAATTGTAGACGAAATTTACATCGACGAAAAAATCAAGGATTACATCCTCAGCATCGTCTTCGCCACCCGCGAGCCGGAAAAGTACAACCTCGACATCAAAGACTACCTGCAATACGGCGCCTCACCGCGCGCCACCATCAACCTGACCATGGGAGCCCGCGCACATGCCTTCATGCAGGGCCGGGGCTATGTGACCCCGCAGGATGTAAAATCAATTGCGCCCGATGTCCTTCGTCACCGCGTCATCGTTTCCTACGAAGCCGAAGCCGAAGAGCTGAGCAGCGAAGATCTCATCAAAGAAATCCTAAGCGAAATCCCGGTTCCCTAACGTGATGCGTGAGCCGTGAAACGAGATTCATCACGCCTCACGTTTCAATCGTCACGCCCTCCTCCATGAACGAAATAAGCCACAAAGATCTTCTTAAAAAAGTCCGGCGGATTCAGATCACGACGAAGCACGCGGTGAATGATGTGTTTGCTGGGCAATACCATTCCACCTTTAAAGGACGCGGAATGGAGTTCGATGAAGTCCGCGAATATGTTCCCGGCGACGACATCCGTTCCATTGACTGGAATGTAACGGCCCGTTCCGGCGCGCCCCACATCAAAAAATTTGTGGAAGAGCGCGAAATGACCGTCATGCTGGTGGTCGATATTTCAGCCTCTAACCTCTTCGGCAGCGGATCGCAATTGAAGCGAGACCTCGCGGCGGAAGTTGCCGCCGTGCTGGCCTTTTCCGCGATCCGTAACAACGACCGGATCGGGCTGATTCTTTTTTCGGAAGAAGTCGAAAAATATATTCCACCGAAAAAAGGGACACGCCACGTGTTGCGCCTCGTTCGTGAAATGCTTTCGCACAAACCGCAAGGCAAAGGCACCAATGCCGTACCGGCACTGGACTACCTCAACCACATCAGCACCCGCAAGAATGTCACCTTTCTGATTTCCGATTTCATGTTCAGTGATAACTACGAAAAACTGCTGAAAATTTCTGCACGCCGCCACGACCTCATCAGCGTCATCATTGGCGACAAACGCGAAATCGCCTGGCCGAAGATCGGCCTCATCAACTGGCACGATGCCGAAACCGACGAAACCGTTCTCGTAGATACCTCAAGCAAAAAGGTGCGGGCCAAACTTGCGTCGGATCAGCAAGCCCTATCCACATCCATCGACGAACTCCACCGCAAGGCCGGCATCGATACCATCCGTCTGTTCGCCGGCGAGTCCTACGACAAACAATTTATCAAATTTTTCCGCCAACGCGCACAACGCAGATGATTATGAGACCGCTAAGACGCAACGTCGCAAAGAGAGTAGATGAGGCATCCTGCCTCATTGCGTTGGCATGTGTAGCCCTGCTTCTCACCGGATGCGAACCGGAAGAGACAAAGGTTTATCCGCAGGATCGCCTGACGGTTGAATATTCCGTGGATCGTGACTCGATCATGATCGGCGATCCGGTTGAGTTGATCGTGACGGCATTGTTCCCGACCAACGGCACGCTGAATCTTCCAGAGATTGGAAATGAGAAGGATGTCGTGTTGCTTTCCAGAGATTGGACGGACGTGCTACGGGAGGACGGACTGACTCAATCTGAAAGCCGCTATTCCATTACCTCGTTCCGCCTCGGTGAACATCTGGTTTCCACCGGCATGATTTCCTGCGCTGTGGGTGAGCAGCTTTTCACCACCAACTTCCCGGCTGTTACTCTGCAGGTCAGCTCATCTTTGAATGAAGAAAGCAGCTCTGAAATTGCTGACATTAAAGGAATACAGAAGCTCCCGGGTCGAATTCCAAAATGGATCTGGATTGTGCTGGGTTCTGCCGTCGTCGCCTTTCTGATCGGTTTGATTACTTCCAAACTATGGAAGAACCGCGAGACCCTAATCCCAAGCGCTCCGCCGATTCCTCCAGATGTGATCGCTTTCCAGGCATTGGAAGCCCTGAAGAACCGGGGCCTGCTGGAAAAGGATGAGTGCAACCCGTTCTACACGGAACTGTCGCTGATTCTTCGCACCTACCTTGAAGGCCGCTTCAAGCTCAATGCGCCAGACGAAACCACTGAAGAAATTGTGTCCGAACTGAGTAAATCTCCCGATCTCAGCGGACCGCAGCAGAGCATACTCCAGGACTTTATGCGTCAGGCCGACATGGTGAAATTTGCCAAAGGCCACCCCGACCGCACTACGATGGAATCTGCCTTCTCCACCACGAAGCAGTTTGTTGTAGAGACTAAAAACCAGACGAATCAAAATCAATGACCCTCGCACATCCATATTTTCTGTTACTGCTCCTGGTGATTCCGGTCCTGTTATGGCTTCGGCTTTTCATGGTTCGGAAACAGTCGATGCAGTTCAGCAGCAGTGTGGTGCTTAAAGGGCTCCCGAAGAGTTGGCGCATCCGACTGCAACCGCTCATTCCGCTTTTTTATACACTCGGGCTCATTTGCCTGATCGTTGCCCTTGCCCGCCCGCAGCGCGGATTGGACGACAGCCGAGTGCGTACGGAAGCGGTGGATATTATTCTGCTGATGGACCTTTCCGGGTCGATGGACACTCAGGATTTCCAGAAGTTTGGCCGACGCATGAGCCGCCTCGATGCGTCCAAGGAAGTCATTACGCGCTTTCTTGAAAACCGGCCCGACGACCGGATCGGGATGGTGGCGTTTGCCTCGGTGCCCTACGCAATTGCGCCGCTGACCCTCGACCACGGCTGGCTGGTCCAGCGCATGGAAGGACTGCATACCGGCATGCTCGATGGCAACCGCACGGCGATCGGCGATGGAATGATGTCGGCCATCAACCGCCTGCAGGACAGTGAGGCCAAAAGTAAAGTGATCATTCTTCTGACCGACGGAGCGAATAACGCGGGAACGGTGTCGCCGGAAAATGCCGCCGCCGTGGCAGAGGCGGTCGGCGTTAAGATATACACCATCGGAGCCGGCGGTGCCCGCACCGGATTCTTCATGCAGCGCCAGGAAGTCGACGAAGATTCGCTCAAAAAAATTGCCGCAACAACGCAGGCTAAATTCTACCGTGCCAAGGATCTCGAAACCCTCGAGGCGGTTTATGGAGAAATCGATCTGCTTGAAAAAACGGAGATTGAAGTGGAACGCTTTACCCGTTTCGAAGAAGCATCAAAAGTTTGGCTTATTATGGGCATCCTGTTCCTTGGTCTGGAACAGTTACTGGGACTCAGCAGAATCGGGAGACTCCCCTAATGAAATGGAATAATCCAGATATCCTGATGTGGCTGCTGGCCCTGCTGCCGCTGTTCTTGATTACGGGACTGATGCTGAAGCGCCGCGTGAATCTGCTGAAACGCATGGCGGATCAAGGCTTGTGGTCCACAATGCTTCCTCTGTTTTCTCCTCGGCGGCTGCGGTTTAAGAACCTGGTGCGCATTCTTGTGCTTGCACTGGTTATTACCGCACTGGCCCGCCCGCAATGGGGCTTTAAGTGGGAAGAGGTGAAGCAGCGCGGACTGAGTATTCTCGTGGCCCTCGACACATCTAAAAGCATGCTGGCTCAAGACATTAAACCCAACCGCCTGCAACAGGCCAAATGGGGTGTGCGCGATCTGGTAAAAGAACTCCGCGGCGACCGGATTGGCATTGTGGCATTTTCCGGTGATGCATTCCTGCAGTGCCCGGCCACCATCGACTATGCCGCTTTTCTGATGATGCTCGACGATATTTATGCCGGCATCGTACCCATCGGCGGTACCGACTTTTTCCGAGCCTTGGAAACTTCGATTGAAAGTTTTGAAAAGGCCGAAGAAACGCAGGCCGATAAAGTAATCATCCTGATCTCAGATGGTGAAAGCACAACCGGAGATCCGCTGGCCCTGTTGCCTCGGCTGAAGGAAGAGAAGATCCGGGTATATGCCATTGGTGTCGGCACCAAACAGGGAGAACTCATTCAGACCTCTGATGGATTTGTGAAAGATAAAGAAGGCAATGTCGTTAAGAGTTCGCTGAATGAAAATCTACTGGAACGCATAGCCTTTGAGACCGGAGGATTCTATGTCCGGTCGGCCCCGGGCGACTTCGGGCTGGAACGCGTTTACCAGCAAGGCATCGCCGAGCTGCAGCGCGAAGACCGCGAGTCGCGTGTATCGAAAAGCTGGACCGAACGGTTTCAGTGGTTTGTCGGCGCAGCCATTCTGCTGCTGATTCTCGAAGCGATTATCCGACCCATCAAATGGAGGAGTCGATAATGAAATTATCTCCATTGAAGATTTCAGATTGCCGATTGCCGATCAAATGCCTCGATGTACACCGTGTAGCCAAATCGGCAATGCCGATACGTTTATCCATCATCGCGATTTTCAGTATACTGACACTGACCGTTCAGGCCGAAGACACGCCGCGCTCTTCTATGCGAAAAGGATTAAAGGCGTATAAGGCCGGCGACTACACCAACGCAATTGAGCATCTTGAAAAAACGGCGTTGGAATTTCCAGACATTGGAAACTATGACTTAGGCAATGCGCAGTATCGCGCGGGCGATTTTGAAGCCGCAGCAAATTCCTTCAACGAGGCACTTCGCACATCGGATCTGGAGCTGCAGGCCAAGGCCTATTTCAACCGCGGCAATGCCCTGCTGGCTCGCACGACGGCGCTGACCAAAACCGAAGAGATCAGCCTCGCCATTGAATTGTCGTTTCAGGCGATGGATATGTATGAGAAGGCCATCCTGCTGCAGCCGGAAGATCTGCTGGCCAAGCAGAATTTTGAGCGGGCGCAGCAGCTGCGACTGAAACTCGAATATAATTTGGGCCGCTGGTACTTTGATCAGGCGGAAGAGCTGCTGCCGCAATTTAAAGCGAAGGATGCTAAGAAAAATTATCAGCTGGCGAAAAAGCAGTTTAATCACATTCTGGAGAACGTGAATCCGAACCACGCCGAGTCGCAACAGTTTCTTCCGAAAATCGATGAGCGTCTGGAAATGCTGGCCCTCGCAGTGGAAGCCGCAGAGATCGACTTGAAGACGGCTCTTCAGTATATTGCCGATTATCAGTACATGCTCGCCGCCCAGCGGTTGACAACGGAGACCGATGAGCGAAAATATGCATTCGATTTAAAACCCGATTTGAAGAAACGATACGAAGAGGTCATTAAAAAAAACCAGGAGATCCTGAAGATTATCCAGGACCTGTTCCCAACAACAAATATTGCCCAATGAAGATTAGCCTTTCCATTCTACTGACTGCCCTGGCGGCTGCGGTTTCTGCGCAGGACATCGAGGTTGATATTGATTCAACGTATTTTCATCCTGCCGCCAGCATGTATGTTCAGGGCAATTCCGCCGGTGCGAGTAATCTGGTCTACACCGGTCTTGCCCAATTTCCCGACAATGGAAAACTGCTCCGTCTGAAGGAACTGCTGGACCAGCAGCAGGAACAGGAAAATCAAGATCAGAACCAGGACCAGCAGGACCAACAAGACCAGCAGGATCAAGAGGACCAACAGGATCAGCAGGACCAACAGGATCAGCAGGATCAAGAGCAAGACCAACAAAATCAGAACCAGCAGGATCAGGAGCAACAGGATCAGGAGCAACAGGAGGCGGATGCTCAGCAACCGCCTCCCAGCGCGGAAAAGATGAGCCAGGATGAAGCGGAACGACTGTTGGAGGCCATGAAGCAGGATGAAGAGAATAAACGTCTTCAACTGCATCCGGTGATGGGCGCTCCAGTTAAAGTAGACAAAGATTGGTAAAACGAATTTCGAATAACGAACAGGGAATGATGAATTTCGAGGGAATACAACAGGGCTGGATGGCAAGGAAACTTCGTAATTCGATATTCCTTGTTCTCTGCTCGTTATTCGTAAGTGCGGGCACCGCACTTGCGGCGGATGTACAGATGACGATTGATCGCGAACTGATCAGTCTTCTCGACCGAGCGGTTCTGAAAGTCGAATTCATTAACGCCAGCGGAAAGGCGCTGGATATTCCCCCGGTGGATGGCCTGAAGATTCAATATCAGGGGCAGAGCTCAGAGACGCGCATCGTGAATATGAAGCGCACTTCAAAGGTGATTCATACCTATATCATCACACCTTCAAAAGTCGGCGACTACACCATCGGCCCGGTGACCGCACACTATAAAGGTGGAGAAAAGGAACTCTCGGCCCAGCTCCGGGTCATCAAACCCGCCGACGACAAAGAAGCGCAGGAAATTTCCGAGCTGATGTATTCGGAAATCACCAGTGATCGCGATGCGCCCCATGTGCATGAACCGTTCAACCTGACCCTGAAAGTTTTTATCCGGGACGGCGTTCAGATTGATGGAAATTTTGCGCTTCGCGGCGGGATGCCGGAAAACGGGATGGACGGCGAACTGCAGTGGAGAGTGACGGGCCGCGACCGAGCGGAAATAGACGGTTCAATTTTCACGGTCCACACGCTTACGGCGACGGCAAAAACCCTGACGGCCGGTACCTTTACGTTCCAGCCGCAGGTTCAGATGAATGTCATCATCCCGCGTCAGAATCGCCGCTCCTACGGCTTCGACGATCCGTTCTTCGGCGACTTTTTCGGGCGGCAGGAAACCCGCCCCTTTGTGCTGGATTGCAATAAACTGGAGGTCGATGTGCGGGCCGTTCCAATGGCTGGAAGACCGGAAAGTTTTACCGGTGGTGTCGGCATTTTTGATTTTGATGTGGAAGTTGGACCCAAACAGGTGAAAGCGGGTGAACCGATTACCATCAAAACCCGTATTCGCGGCGAAGGCAACCTTTCGCAGATCACGCCGCCGACCATTGAAGAAAGTCACGAGTTTAAACTATATGATGCGCGAACGGTGGCGACCGATAATCCGAACGAAGTAAAGTTTGAGCAGGTGTTGATTCCCAAGTCGGACAGCGTCACGAATGTTCCTGCGATTTCGTTCTCCTATTTCAACACCAAGACCACCGACTTCCGCACCATTAAACAGGGCCCCTTCCCCATTTCGGTTGAGGCGGTTCCGCAGCAAACAGCTCAGGTGATTGCCACCGTCCCAAGCACTATTCAACAGGAAACCAAAATTCTCGGCCGTGATATTGTATATCTGAAGCCCATGCCGACTGTCTGGAGCCGAACCACAGAACTGCCCTGGTATCGAAAGATAACATTCCAGGCCCTGTTGGCCCTGCCCGCCCTGCTTCTATTGCTGGTATCGGGCTCCACGGCTCGTAGAAACCGGCTGTCGAACAACGTGGCACTGGCCCGCCGCCAACAGGCACCAAAGGCCGCCCGCAAACAGGTGCAGCTGGCGGAACAGGCTTTGCGCAAAAGGGATGAAGCTGCCTTCTACGAAGCGCTATGGAATGCGATGGCGGAATATTTCGGTCATCGGCTGAACCTGGCTCCCGGCGAAGTTTCGATGCAGGCGGTGCTTAAATCGTTTCCCGCTGAACAGGCCGCCATTGAAACGCTGTTCAACAGCGTCGAACAGCGGCGCTACGGCATTAAGCCGGATCGCTCAAATTCGAAAGACGAGATGAAAGCGTTGCTGAATCAACTGACGACCACACTGAAAAAATGTGAAAGGATTAAGCTATGAGATGGATAAAGAACATCATAGTGGCCCTCCTGCTCAGCAGTTTTTCGGTTCAGGCACAGGACGAATCATTCAGAAAAGCACAAACGGCCTATGATGACGGCCGCTACGCGGAAGCCATTCTGCTGTATGACAGCCTGCTCAAAGACGGGCTGAATAATCCTGAAATACACTACAACCTGGGTAATGCCTGCTTTAAAGACAGCGACCTGCCCAAAGCCATTCTGCATTATCGAAAAGCATGGTATGACCTGCCGCGCGACCCGGACATCGTGGCAAACCTTCATTTTGCCTTGAATGCAGCCGGGGCCATCGAACACAGCCCGGGCTTTGCGGAACGCATACTGTTCACCCTGTCTTATCAGGAATGGATTCTGGTCGCCACGGCCGGTTATCTTCTGCTGAGTTTCCTGCTGCTGCTCATCATTATCTCGAAGCGATCCAGAAGACTTCTGTTTAAACTCTGCCTCATTCCCGGCCTGCTGATTCTGCTGTCCACCTTTGGCTGGCTGCAATGGAGGCAGCTGCAGGCCAATCCGGAATGGGTGGTTTCAAAAACCGAAGCCACGGCACTGTTCGGTCCGGTGGACGGCAGCACCGCCCACTTCAAACTTCCGATCGGTGCGCTGGTTCAACAAAGCAATATTGACCCGAAAGGTTGGATCGAAGTGGAATATGACGGAAAAAAAGGGTGGCTGAAGAATGAATATATAACTCCAGTTTCGCCTTGATATTCCCCCCATTGAGGTAGTTAATCGCTGACTTGACTATGAAACAGAAAAACACGCCATTCCGACCAAACGCCATGCTCTGGTGGGTTGCTATTTTTGCCCTCATTTTATCGGGCGCCCTCTACTATTTTCTCGGTACACAAGCCGAGATTGATGTCTCAATACGGCAGGCCCGTATGGCTATTCTGCTCATTGGAATTGTTATTGCCGGGGTTTGCCTGATTGCCGGCACTGCCAGTCGCTGGTTCTATCCGAAATAACCCCTCGTTTCCACACCCTGGAACGGAACCATTTTTTCCAATCTCTGGAACTGGAGACTCCTGTGAAAGCTGATATTGAATGGGTTGATAAACTCGACGATGGCGTAAAACGCAAAGTCCGCATTACCTTCACCGGTAAAACCCAAATGAAGTGGCAGACGAAGCGCTCCGATGAAGAGATGTGGGATTACGACACCCCCCCGACTGCGGAAGACTGGGACGCGATTGAAGAAAAAATCGATATTCTCTACCACCGCCGCCGCCAGCCCTACAAACGCGTTGAACTCATAAAAAAACTCCGCAAAGAAGCGGGGCTCTAAGCCATGGATATTCCGATTACCAGCGAATATATCGAGCTCTGCAAACTGCTCAAGCTTGCAAATCTGGTGATGTCCGGCGGAGAGGGAAAAGAAGTTGTGGCGCAGGAAATGGTGCAGGTCGACGGACAGCTCGAAACCCGCAAGCGCTGCAAAATCAGAGCTGGCCAAACCGTTGAGTTCGCCGGCGAAACCATCCACGTTGTCAGCACAACCTAAAAAGGGCTTCCAATCATTGGAAGCCCTTCTGCTTTTTCCAGTGTTTGGAAAATCTATTTCAGGTGGGTCTTGAATCCTTTTCCGATGGAATAGACCTCGAAGCCGATTTCGAATAAGGCATCGTGATCGAGCATATTACGGCCATCGAACAAGAAAGCCGGCTTCTGCATCGAATCGTAAATGCGCTGGAAATCGAGTTCCTTATAAAGCTTCCAATCAGTCAGCACGGCGACGGCATGAGAACCCTCGACGGCTTTATAAGGATCTTCTTCAAACTCAATCTTGTCGGCCAGTTCAGGCATTTCCAATTTAGCATTATCCATGGCTTCCGGATCAGAAACCACAATTGCAGCATGCTCAGCCGCCAGCTCGCGGCAGACTTTAATGGCAGGGCTTTCGCGGGTGTCTCCGGTATCGGCCTTAAAAGCAAACCCGAGCACAGCAATGCGCTTATTCGCAATGGTATTAAACATACTGTGAAGCATCGTGGTCACAAAACGGCGCTCCTGATATTCGTTCATCGTAACCACCGAGCGCCAGTAATCGGCCGGTTCTTTCAGGCCGTAGGTTTCGCACAAATAGACCAGATTCAGAATGTCCTTCTTAAAGCAGGAACCGCCGAACCCAATGGATGCTTTCAGGAATTTCGGGCCGATCCGACTGTCGGTTCCAATGGCATGCGCCACTTCGCCAACGTCGGCTTCAGTGGCTTCGCAGAGGGCGGAGATGGCATTAATAGAACTGACTCGCTGCGCAAGAAAGGCGTTGGCGGTCAGCTTGGAAAGCTCTGAAGACCAGAGATTGGTGGTCAGAATGCGATCGCGCGGAATCCACGTGGCATAAACATCAACCAAAGTCTGCAATGCTTTCTGGCCGCTTTCGGTTTCGTGGCCGCCGATCAAAACCCGGTCCGGCATTTTTAGATCTTCAATGGCCGTTCCTTCCGCCAGGAACTCGGGATTGGAGAGAACTTCGAAGTGCACCGGATTGTCTCCGGCATGCAGCACGCGTTCCATGGCTTCGGCGGTACGAACCGGAAGTGTGGATTTTTCAACAATGATTTTATCGGAGGTGGAAACTTCCTTGATGCGGCGTGCGCAGAGTTCCCAGTATTGAAGGTCCGAAGCACAACCGGCACCTTCACCGAAGGTTTTGGTCGGGGTATTCACACTCACGAAAATAATATCAGCCTTGCGGATTCCTTCATCAACGTCTGTTGAGAAAAACAGGTTGCGCCCGCGGGCTTCCTGCACCACTTCAAGCAGGCCGGGTTCATAGATCGGTAGTTCATCGGTCTGCCAGGCAGCAATCCTGTCAGCATTAATATCAACCACGTTCACTTCAACGTCCGTGCACTGCTTGGCAATCATGGCCATGGTCGGCCCGCCGACATAGCCGGCTCCAATACAACAGATCTTCGTCATTTCACTATTCTCCTGTTTAAATACCTAGGTTGCTCAGCGAGGTCATTACATTGTTGATCAATGACGTGATCCTCGGGTGTTCCACCTCAAATTCATCCGCTTCTTTTTGCAATATTTGTACCAAGTCTTTGATTGCTTCGGGGGTGTAGTGCTCAATCCCGTCTTTGGCGGACTCGAGCGTCTCCTCAAACAAACCGGTTTCCTTAGGCGTTTGCTCCAGCTCACCTTTCAGTTGATCGATCGACTTTTTTACTTCGTTATGCGGCATGGCTGCTCCCTGTTAATTTGAGACTTGAACGGTCGAATATGCGGATTTCTCTTTCGCATCGCCAGTCTTTATGCAGACTTTTCTGCCGACAATTTGCTTACCTTTTCTTCATCGTTTGCTCATATATTTCACACAACCGATCAATGATGAGCGGCCAGTCATAGTGCGTTGCCACTTCTCCGAACGCACGTCGGGCGAGATCAGCACGGAGGCTGACGTTGTTGGCTAATCGGGCCATGCACGCTGACATTTCATCTTCATTGCCCGGTTCTGCCATGAGAACGGTTTTTCCGTCTTCGGAAAATCCGGGAATACCGCCGACTGCTGACGCCACCACCGGAAGGCCGGCTGCCCATGCCTCAAGCACCACAATGCCAAACGGCTCATGCAAGGAGGGCAGCACAAAAAGTTCTGCTGCTTTATAGGCGGATGGCAGCAGTGGACTGTCGGGAGCAACCCCTTCAATCAGGCAGACTTTATTGCCCAGTTCCAACCGTTGAATTTCCGTTTTGATTTCATCCCGATAGCTTTCGACGGTAACCGGACCGAGCAGCACCAACCGGTGTTCCGAATGCTGTTCTGCAAAAGAGGCAAAGGCGCGCACCAGTCCCAGCTGGTTTTTCTGGTAGTCAATCCGGGAGACGCAAAGGACCAGCTTTTCCAAGGGTTGGAAACCGTACTGTTTTCTAAAGAGCTCACCATCTGCTTCAGCAAATCGCTTCACATCCACCCCGTTAGGCACATAGTGAACCGGTTTTTGCGGATAGCGCTTCCGGACTTCATCGCATTCACTCTGCCCCACGCAGATGATGGCATCGGCATCTTCGAGTACGCGGCGGGAACCGAACAGAGCACCAAAGGCCTTGCCCCACTCGGGTTTCCCACGAAACGGCGCGATCATTTTATCCACCTGCTCCTGCGGCAGTGTAAAATGCCCACCGTGCAGGCTGACTACATATGGAATTTTTTTCAATCGCGCGGCCGTACGGGCCATTCCTCCCAACCGATGCTGGACATGCGTATGAATGATGGAGATTTCCTTTTCTCTCATCAGCGACCAGAAAAGCGGTAGCGAAAGCGGACTCCCACCTTTGAGCTCCAGCTGTCGCCGGGCGGATTTCGACAGGAACAACCAGGGGAAGACATAGGAAAAACGATGGACCGGAACATTCTCCACTTCCTGGAAACCCGGTCCTGACAGCATATCGGTGCAGAATACAGGGCTTTGAGTGCCACGCCGAATCAACTCGCGGGATGTGTTCAATACGACACATTCTGTCCCTCCCCATTTTCCGGGGGAAAACCGACGCATCACATGAACTACTTTTTTTAACGGGAGCATAAACAGCAGGGTACGGCATTTTTCCAACCCTTGGAAGTTCAACTTCGATTTCCCGCATTGATACTCTGTTTTGATTTGCTCTACTATGGACAATCTCTATAGTTTTGCATTTCTCTTATGACGACTTTCATCCGCTATACAATCCTTTCCGGATTCATCGCCATAGTGTCAGGAGCTCATTCGCAACCGTTAAGCGAGCGAGCGCTGACCTATCTTTCGGATAAAGGGGAAATTGTCTTTGTTGCGCAGCCGGACCATGCCCCCTTTGAATTTGTCCATAAGAAACACGTTACCGGGATGAATGTAGAGTTAGTGCAGTGGATTGCGGCTGACATGGGTTTTAAAATCCGCATCCAAACCGCACCGCAGGAGCAAGCGATTGAGATGCTCCGCAGCGGGGAAGCGGATGCCATGACCAGCCTCTTTTATTCAAAAGAGCTCAACTCAGAATTCGACTTTTCGCATACGCTTAAAATGGCACCGGTTACGCTCTTCGTGCGTAATGATCGGGAAGATATCCACGACATTTATTCGCTGAATAATCTCAGAGTCGCCGTGATGGGGTCCGGGCATTCGCTGGAAATTCTTCAAAAACACGGCATTCGCTGCGAGCTTAAATTTGTTCCGACAACGGCAGCGTGTGTTGAAATGGTTTCCTCGGGGGAAGTCGATGCCATGATCGGGAATGAGCTCGTAACACAACACTATATGTATGCCACAGACCATAGCTCGCTTAAGATTGTCGGAGACCCTCTTTATACCGCGCGTCTCTGCATGGCAGTGAAAGACGGCGATTATGAGCTGCTGGATATCCTGAATAAAGGGATTGCTCACGCGCAGAAAAGCGGAACCCTTAACCGGATTCAGGCGAAATGGCTGGGGTCTGAATATGCCCGGCAAATCATGCCGATCAAACACATTCTTCTCATATCATCGGGGGCCTCCGCGCTGGTTGCCCTGATCTTTGCTCTTATTCTTCTCTGGAACCGGAAACTTCAACGAAAAGTAGACGAACGCACCTTGCAATATGCCGAGAGTGAAGACCGGTTACGACAGATCTTTGAGAACTCGCCCGATGCCGTCTTTGTACTCGATCGGGAAGGAAATATTCTGTCAGCAAACAATCGGGCCTGCCAGTTTATAGGTATGAGCAAACAGCAAATGCTCTCAATGCGGGTTCATGATCTGGCTCCGGAGGGGGCTTCAGAAGATGTTGATGCAAATATGAAACTTTGGTTTGATGGCAACCTCAGTCAATGCGAAGGAGTCAGCAAGACTGCCTCCGGTGAAGTCATTCCAATTGAGATGACCGGATCGCTCCAGAAGATGGATGGACGCAACGTACTGCAACTCCATGTCCGCGACATCACCCTTCGAAAAGAAGCAGACGAAAAGCTTCATGCTGCCCGTCAGTTGGCCGAAGACGCGAAGGAGATGGCAGAGAAATCACGCGAAATTGCGGAGCATGCCAGCCAGGCAAAGAGTGAGTTTCTCGCCAATATGAGTCATGAAATCCGTACCCCGCTGAACGGCATTGTCGGCATGGCTCAGCTGATCGCCGATACCCCGCTGAACAGCGAACAGAACAGCTGTCTTGAAACGATCCAGCAATCTTCAGCCGGATTGCTGAACATTATCAATCATGTGCTCGATATTTCAAAAATTGAAGCCGGGCAAATGGATGTCCGCGTATCCTCCATTGATTTGCGCGAGATGGTTGATACCCTCTTTCAAATCTTCCAGCCCCAGGCTAAGCTGGCGGGCGTAACCCTGAAATGCGAATGTCAGGACAATGTTCCTTTATATGTTACCGGCGATGAAGGTCTCATCGAACAGGTTCTGGTCAACCTACTGGGAAATGCCCTCAAATTTACACATAGCGGCTCGGTGACCCTCAATATAGAATGCCATAAAAAAACGGCTGACGGAGCGGAACTGTATTTCCAGGTCATTGACACGGGCATTGGCATCAGCAAAGAGAAACAAAATGCGGTTTTCGATAAATTTACACAGGCAGATGGTTCGGCCAAACGACTGTACGGAGGAACCGGGCTTGGCCTGGCAATCTGCCAGCAACTGGTTGAACTGATGGGGGGTTCGATCGGATTGATCAGTTCCACCGGACAGGGGTCGACCTTCTTTTTTAACCTGACTCTTCCCCTGGCTTCCCATCCCGCCTCCCTGAAAGAACCGGAATCCGCCCGGTCGAAAACAGTCCGAAAACCCGATGCAAAAATTCTTTTGGTTGAGGACAACCTGGTCAACCAGAAGGTTGCAACCGCCATTCTTCGCAAGGCGGGATGCATCGTCGAAACGGCCGATAATGGACAGGATGCCATCCAGCAGATCCACAAAAAACAGTACGATGTTGTACTCATGGATTGTCAGATGCCGGTGATGGACGGCTTCGAAGCCACGGCCCGCATACGCGCCATGAATAAACCCATCTGCGATATTCCGATCATTGCCATCACAGCACACGCCATGAAGGACGACAAACAGAAATGCCTTGATGGAGGCATGAACGATTATATCCCCAAACCGGTAAGCCGGCAGGCGTTGATTGATCTCATTAACCAATATACCTCGTAAATTATGAAACCTTTCTGGGAAACCAAACAGCTCAACGAACTCAATAAAATGGAGTGGGAATCACTTTGCGACGGCTGCGCCAAGTGCTGCGTCCATAAGCTTCAGGTCGAAGAGACGGGTAAAGTGCATTATACCTGTGTCGCCTGCCGAATGCTGGATGTGACAACCTGCCGCTGCACCAACTATGATAACCGCCATGAGCTGGTTCCCGACTGCGCCGTACTCTCCGTTGACCATCCTGAATATTTTGAATGGATGCCGGAGACCTGCGCCTATCGACTGTTGCACGAAGGAAAACCACTACCCGAATGGCATCCACTCATAACAGGCGACCTCTCCTCGGTACACGAACACGGAGCTTCAGCCAGAAAAAAGCTCATCCCGGAGTTTCTCGCCGATGAAAAATGCCTCGAAAAATATATCGTGGACTAATCATTTCCATTCCCGTCGGCTCTTTCATCTCCCGACACAACTCCCTTTTATAGTTTGATGGCATCTTTACTGCTTAATATGCATCGGGAATATAAACATATCCCCAATGCAATGAGCTAATGAGTAAGGTAATGCTGTGTGATGACAACAATGGATAAGAGAAGAATACGGTTTTCGACGATCCAAAACCTAATTGGTACTGAGAGATGATTGAAAATAACACCCTATTCGAGGAAGACCGGCAAGAACTCAATCAGGATGTATCCGCCTCTATTCCACGGGAAAACATTATCTCTGAAACAGATACTGCATCCAGTGCGAAACAGGCTCTCGATGCAATTACTCCAGCAAAAAAAGCCCCGAAGGAAAAAACCCAAACCAGCATTTCCGGCCGCTTACTGTCTGCTGTCAGTCATGATATTCGCACTTCACTCACCGGAATCGTTGGAATGGCCCAACTCGTTTCCGATACCGAATTAAATACAGAGCAACGCAACTACATCAATGCAATTCAGCAATCCTCCAGCTCTCTGCTGAAAACCATTAACTATGTTCTCGATATCGCCAGCCTTGAATCAGGAAAAATGGAGTTAAATGAATCTGCGGCAGATCTGCATTCTCTATGCAAAAAGGTGATGCGTATAATGCGTCCATTGGCAGACTTAAAATCGCTTAACCTTAGTTGTGTATGCGATGACAGTGTACCACTTTCCATTATGTGCGATGAAAACCTAATGGAACACCTGATTTCAAATCTGCTCCAGAACTCCATCAACAATACAGATCAGGGCTCGGTATCTCTCAACATTAGTTGCCCAGGAAAAAGCCAAAAAGGCGCTGACTTTGTTTTCCGTATTTCAGACACCCGATCAGAACCAAATTCCTTTGCCGCAAACCAGGAACCGCCCCTCCAGAAAAACGATCATGCGGCTTCATCTGTAAGCGAAAACACCGAAGGCATGGAGCAGATCATCATCCATCATCTACTCGAACTTTTGGGAGGCAAACTTGAAATCTCCGAAGAGAACGGGATTGGCTATACCTCAATCATTCATGTAACCCTTCAACAGGCCAACCGTCCTGCCCCCCTCGTATTTGCCAATGTGGATCAGGTCAAAAAAATTATTAAACCTAATCTCAGAGTTTTATTCGCGGAAGACAACAAGCTGAACCAGAAAGTCGTGGAAAAATTACTCAGCAATGCCGGCTGCGAAGTCGACACCGCAAGTAACGGAACAATCGCACTGCAGAAGCTTCAAACATTTTCGTACGATTTGGTGATTATGGACTGCCAGATGCCCGTCATGGATGGCTATGAAGCTACTGCCGCAATCCGCAACATGGGAGAGCCTACCTCCCAGATCCCCATCATCGCCGTCACCGCCAATGCTCTGGCGAAAGACAAGCAGAAATGCCTGGATAGCGGAATGAATGCTTATCTAACAAAACCGATCGATCGTCAGGAGCTCATCGAACTTATTAACAAATTCACCGCCGGCTGACGCTCATCTGCGTGAAGGCCGCAGGCAGTGTGTGTTTATTTAATGAGTTTAAGCAGACCTCTAAATGCCGGGTCCTTCGCGTCCCGCAGCAAAGCAAACAGGACCGATTCCGTAGGTAGAATCTGAGCTCCCGCATCGCGCATCGCCTGAAGTGCCAGCATTATGTTTTCAGCACTCCGCGATGACACCGCATCGGCCGCCACAAAAACCTCAATCCCCTGCTCCAGCAAATCGACCGCTGTCTGGTAGACGCACACGTGCGTTTCAATACCCACAAGAATGGCCTGCTTCTTTTCCAAGGATTGGAACTTCTGCTCAAAGGTCGGCTCTCCGCAACAGCTGAATGCAGTTTTTCCAAACATTGGAACATCCGAGAGCATACTCTTAAACGGCTCATTGGTGTCGCCCAGCTTTTCAGGGATCTGTTCTGTTCCAAGGATTGGAACATCCAGCAGCTGGGCGCATTGAATCAATTTTCCCATATTCGCATCGAGCGTTTCCTTCTCGTGCATGATTTCATGCAGGCGGCCCTGCACATCGATGAAAATTAAAACTACATGATTTCGATTTAACATATTTTCTCCTGTGTATTGTGTATTGCGTATCAATAGGAACTTTTCTGTCAAGCAATACGCAGTACGTACTATTGTATCCCATACTGATTCAATTTCCGGTGCAGCGTGCGCCGGCTGATGCCGAGCTTCTCAGCGGCCTTGGTGCGATTGCCTCCGGTTTTTTCCAAGGCCTGGATGACCATTCGTTTTTCCATTTCATCAACCGTCAATTCGGCATCAATCTTTACCCCATCCCCGCCGCTCGCCTGTTCACGAACCTGCGTGGGAATGTCGGTCACGTCCAGCATTTTTCCATGCGCCAGCACCACCATGCGTTCGACCAGATTCCGCAGCTCACGAATATTTCCCGGCCAACCGTAGTTCGACAGCATGTCATAGGCTTCGGGCGTAAAACCTTCGATCTGCTTAGCATTCTCTTCGTTAAAGACGGCCAGATAGTGATTCAGCAACAATAGGATGTCGTCCTGACGTTCCCGCAAGGGCGGCAGTGTGATGACCACGACGTAGAGCCGATAGAACAGGTCTTCGCGAAAGTCGCCATCATCCACCATACCTCGCAAGTCGCGGTTCGTTGCAGCAATAAGGCGGGTATCCACATCCACCGGCGTATCGCCGCCCACCCTTTCAATCTGCCGCTCTTCCAAGGTTCGGAGAATCTTCACCTGCACCGATGCATCAATCTCAGAAATTTCATCCAGAAACAGCGATCCGCCATCGGCCTTTTCAAACCGCCCGATCCGCCGCTCCATTGCCCCGGTAAACGCGCCCTTTTCATGACCGAACAATTCACTCTCTAATAGGTTTTGGGATAACGCCGCACAGTGTACCGCCACAAAAGGCCCTTTGGAGCGCGAGCTCAGCTGATGAATGGCTTTGGCCACGAGCTCCTTACCGGTTCCGCTTTCCCCCTGAATCAACACGGTGGCGCGGGAATTCGCCACCTGCCTAATCGTATCGAAAACCTCCTGCATCGGAGCGGAACGGCCGATAATATTTTCCAGCCCGTATTTATCGTCGAGTTGAACCTTGAGCTGCTCGTTTTCCAATTGGATTTTTTTCGCCTTCAACAATCGTTCCAGCACCAGTTCGAGTTTATCGAGATTAATCGGCTTCGTCATAAAATCGGTGGCACCAAACTTCATGGCCTGAACAGCCAGCTCCACATCCCCATAGGCCGTGAGAATAATGACGGTGAGTTCCGGATGCTTTCCCAATGCCCGCTGCATCAGAGCAATACCATCCATACCCGGCATTCGCACATCGCTCAATAAGACATCGATACTCTGAGTATCCAGAATCTCCAGTGCAGCCGCACCGTTCTCCGCTGCGAATACATTATATTCCCGGCGCAGCGCCCGAACCAATCCATCGCGCGCGCTCTTTTCATCGTCAACAATTAATACCGTAGGTTTAGTCATGGGAGTAATCCGTAGTTCGTATTGCGTATTGCGTATTGCGTATTGCGTATTGCTAAAATGGAACATCCTTTTCAAGAGGAGTTACAATCCTATATTTCGGAACCTCTTCCTGCAGAGTACTGCCTCGTTCTTTGGGCACATTTTTTTCAAATCAGCAACGTTCATAACATTCCCTCTCCTGAGCAATACGTACTACGCAGTACGCAATACGTTAAGGAGCCTCCAAAAGATTCATCCGCGCGTCTTCTCGCGGGAAGCGCAGGGTCATTCGGGTTCCTCGGTTTGGTTCGGAATTAATCTCAATCTCACCGCCGTGATCGCGCATGATGCGCTGAACAATCATCATGCCCAATCCGGTGCCTTCCGTTTTGGTGGTGTGATAGGGTTCGTAGATTGCGCCCAGTTGATCAGGTTCAATCCCCAAGCCGTTGTCTTCGATTACCACGCCTACATAGCGTTCGCCCAGTTGTGTTTCGATTTTAAGAATCCCGCCATCGTCCATGGCCTGCAGTGCATTTTTAATGACGTTGAAAAACACCTGTTTCACCTGCGTGTCATCCACAGCGACCGCAGGAGCATGCTCATCGAACTCGGTTTCCACTAACATACGGCGGTCGCGAATCTCATGCTGCATAACCTCCAGCGTTTCTTCGATCAGCCGATCGAGACTGTGCGGTTTTCGCTCGGGAAGCGATGGGCGCAGCGCCTTTAGAAACTGACGAATTATCGTATCCAACCGGCCAACTTCTTTCCGCGAAACATCCACCAGTTCCTTCAGTTCCTGCTTCGCCGTTTCGTCGGCAAGATAGCCGATTTCACGATCCAGCAACTGGAGATGAATATTGATTGAATTGAGCGGGTTTCCAATTTCGTGTGCGACTCCTCCTGCCAACAGACTGAGCGCATGCAGCCGTTCTGACTCGATGGAAGATGCGGTCGATTCGCGCTCTCGGGTCACATCGCGGAAAATCACTACAGCCCCCTCTTCCTTTTCATCGACTGCGGCCAGCGGAACCACATAAAATTCCATGAAACGATGCTGTGGATACGTGATTTCAATTTCGCGCCGAACCAGCTGACTCCACTCAGACTCATCCAGATTAAGCACCAGGTCCCAGTGAATATCTTTTAGATAGCGGCCAATTTTCACGCCCTGCGCATCGTCGAGTTTAAAACCCAGAAACTGCTCGGCCGCGCGATTGGCATAACTGATCTGAGCGGCGGGATCCAATACAATAATCCCCTCTTCCAATGCCTGGAAGATCGTTTCCATCAGCCCCTTTTCACGGGCCAGCCGCAGGAAATAGGTTTGCAGACTGCCCTTATCCAAATGGTCCAACCGATCAACAAGCTTATCAAAAAATCCCGGTTTCATGCCGAAACTGTGCCATTAAGACGCAGTTTATGCAACCCCATTTCCAAACCCTGAAAATGCGCCAAAACGGCACTTATGGGAATAAACAACCGGGACTCTGATTTTACTTTCCAACCACTGGAAAAATTATTCAGAGCAAAATAACTTCATAATTTGCCGTTGACGGATATTCCCTTCAGGACCATCTTTTGAAGATGAATAAGAAAGCGCTCAGCGAACGCGACATCTGCACCAAGTTCATCACGCCCCACCTCGTGTCGGCAGGTTGGGATTTGAACACGCAAATCCGGGAAGAAGTCGGGTTTACTGATGGACGGATTTATGTCCGGGGCAAACTCCATACACGAGGTGCTCAGAAGCGGGCGGACTACATCCTTTACTACAAACCCAATATTCCCATCGCCGTCATAGAGGCCAAAGACAATAACCATACCGTGAACGCTGGCATTCAACAGGCACTTGGTTATGCAGATACGCTCGAAATCCCGTTCGTATTCAGCAGCAATGGTGATGCCTTCCTCTTTCACGACAAAACGGTTAAATCCGGAACCATTGAAACAGAGTTGCCATTGAATGCGTTCCCTTCTCCTGAGGAGCTCTGGGAAAAATATAAAACCTTCAAGGGAATTTCCGACGACGTCGAACCCATCGTTGCTCAGGATTATTATTCCGACGGAACGGATCGCTCGCCCCGCTACTACCAGCAAATTGCCATCAACCGCACCATCGAAGCCATCGCGCGGAACGAAGGCGATAACCGCCACCTGCTCGTCATGGCCACCGGCACCGGAAAAACCTACACCGCCTTTCAGATTATTTACCGCCTTTGGAAAAGCGGTCGGAAAAAGCGCATCCTCTTTCTGGCGGATCGCACCGCGTTGATTGATCAGACGATTCGCGGCGACTTCCGCCATTTCAAGGAAGCCGTCACCGTCATTAAAAACAAGCAGATCGACACCGCCTACAACATTTACCTCGCGCTCTACCAGGGCCTCTCCGACAACAAGAACAGCGATTCCGATGCCTACAAACAATTCAGCCCCGAATTTTTCGATCTGGTTGTGGTGGACGAGTGCCACCGCGGAAGCGCCCGTGAGGACAGCAAGTGGCGGGAAATCCTCGATTACTTCAAAAGCGCAACGCACATCGGCATGACCGCCACGCCGAAGGAAACCAAAGAGATATCCAGCAGCGAATACTTCGGCGACCCGCTCTACACCTATTCCCTCAAACAGGGCATCGACGACGGATTTCTTGCTCCCTACAAAGTCGTCAAAGTTACGCTGGATGTGGATGCCGAAGGCTGGCGCCCGCCCAAAGGATTCCTGGATAAGGAAGGCAATCCCGTCGAAGACCGCATTTATAATCGTACCGATTTCGATAAACACATCGTCATCGAAGAACGGCGGAAGCTCGTGGCGGCAAAGATCACTGAGTTTCTCAAGGGCAGCGGCCGCTTTTCCAAGACCATTGTCTTTTGTGTCGATATCGAACACGCCGAAGGCATGCGAACCGAAATGGCGAATGCCAATACCGATCTCGTAGCCATCAACAGCAAATATGTCATGCAGATCACCGGCGATAACTTAGAAGGGAAACGCCATCTGGATGCATTCACCAACCCGTCCGAAATTTATCCCGTCGTCGCCACCACCTCCAAACTCATGACTACCGGTGTGGATGCGCAGACCTGCAAGCTGATCGTGCTCGATTCCAACATTGGCTCCATGACCGAGTTCAAACAGATCATCGGGCGCGGCACCCGCATCAATGAAGATTTTGACAAACACTATTTCACCATCATGGATTTCCGCAACGTCACCGCCCTCTTTGCCGACAAGGCTTTCGATGGTGACCCCGTCCGCGTGAAAGAAGCCCGTCAGGACGACGACATTTCCGGTGCCGAGGACGAAACCGAAGAAGAGACGATCTTCGACGAGCTGACCGGGGAAGACCTTACTTTCCCGGAAGCGGAAACACCGGACATCACGATTGAAGAAGAACTTCCAACCTTTGGAACCCGCCGCAAGGTCAAGGTCAACGGGGTCGAAGTGCTCATCATTAAAGAGCGTGTTCAATATATGGGAGAAGACGGACGGATCATCACCGAAAGCCTGCGCGACTACACCCGCAAAAGCGTCCGCACGGCCTATGCCTCGCTCGACACTTTTCTATCCTCCTGGCGAAACGCCGCCAAGAAACGCGCCCTCGTCGAAGAGCTGGAACAGCACGGCGTCATCTTCGCCGCATTGCAGGAAGAAATCGGTTCCGCCTTCGATCCGTTCGATCTCATCTGCCACATCGCCTACGAGCAAAAACCGCTCACCCGTAAAGAGCGCGCGGATAACGTCAAAAAGCGCGACTACTTTACCAAATACGGCGAGCTCGCCCGCAAGGTGATCGACGCCCTGCTCAACAAATATGCCGACGACGGCCTGCTCGATCTTGAAAACCCGGCCATCATCACCCTCGACCCCATCAAACAGCTCGGAACCGCGCCCGAAATTATCCGCGCATTCGGCGGCAAGCCTGCGTATGATGCCGCGATTCATGAACTAACCGACGAACTCTATAATGCGGTCTAAACCATGAAGATAAACGGCATCGACAACTCAACTCTAAATGTGACCCGCCTGCCCTGCTCGCACGATCAGCTCAAAAGATCAAAATCCAACCCTTCATAATTCATCCTTCAACCCTCATCCTTTCTGCTTATGTCCAACATTTCCTCCATTGTTAAAAACGTCCGCAACATCATGCGCAACGAAGACCAGGGCATCTCCGGCGATGCCCAGCGCCTGGAACAGCTCGGTTGGATGCTCTTCCTCAAAATCCTCGACGAAAAGGATCAGGAACTCGAATGCATCCGCGACGGATATCAATCCGTCATCCCCGAACCGCTCCGCTGGCGCAGCTGGGCCGTTGATCCCGAAGGCATCACCGGCGACGACCTGCTGCTCTTCATCGACCACCCGTCCGACGGCTTATTCGCTCAACTCAAAAACCTGAAAGCCCCGCACCACCCGCAACGCGCCGCCCTCGTGCGCGAAGTATTCGACGGCCTCAACAACTACATGAAGTCCGGCTATGCCATGCGCAAAGTCATCAACCAGCTCAACGGCTTCGACTTCAACAACTCCGACGACCGCCACATCTTCGGCACCATCTACGAATCCATCCTCATCGAACTGCGCGATGCCGGCAACAAAGGCGAATACTACACCCCCCGCGCCATCACCCAGCTCATGACGCAGATGACCGATCCAACCCTTGGAAACAAGGTGCTCGATCCCGCCGCCGGAACCGGCGGCTTCCTCTCCGCCGCCATCGATCACATCCGCGACAACGGCGTCAAAACCCTCGACGACGAAGCCATTCTGCAAAAATCCATTTCCGGCTGGGAATACAAACCCGTCGCCTACGTCCTCGGCCTCACCAATCTCATCCTCCACGGCCTCGAAGTGCCCGACTGGCACTACCGCGACAGTCTCAAAACCGAATACAACTCCATCGGCCCCAAACAGCAGGTCGATGTCATCCTCGCCAACCCGCCCTTCGGTGCCGGCATTGCCGAAGGCGTCGAAACCAACTTTCCCGCCTCCTTCCGGTGCAAGGAATCGGCCGACCTCTTTGTCATCCTTATGCTTCAGCTGCTCAAACCCGGTGGACGCTGTGCCATCGTCCTGCCCGACGGCTGTATTACCGGCGACGGCTATAAAGAGCGCATCCGCGAAAAACTGCTGACCGACTGCAACCTGCACACCATCATTCGCCTGCCGCAGTCCACCTTTTTCCCGGCCACCGTCTCGACCAACCTGCTCTTCTTTACCAAAGGCACCCCGACCAAAGAGATCTGGTATTGGGAACACCGCCTGCCCGAAGGACAGAAAAGCTATTCCAAAACCAAAGCCATCCAGTTCGACGAATTCGCCCCGCTCATCGCATGGTGGAACAACCGCGAAGAAAACGAAACCGCCTGGAAGGTCAACGTCAGCGATCTTAATCGCGGCTTTGATCTGGATGTGAAGAATCCGGAGTCTTCCGTTGAAGAACACGAACATACCGTGCCCGAGTGTTTGGTAGCCTTCCGTAAATCAATGGAACGGGTTGGAAGCGCATTGGCCGCCGTCGAAAAGGAATACGCAGACAAATGAAGCGTATCAGCGACATTATCACGCGGAACAAAACAGCGGTAACGGTCGAAGACGGCACGATCTACAAGCAGGTTACCATTCGCACCAACTACAAAGGCGTAACCCTTCGCGGCACGAAGGAAGGCTCAACCATCGGCACCAAGAACCAGTTTTCCGTTTCCGGCGGGCAATTTATCCTCAGTCGCATCGATGCCCGCAACGGTGCGTTCGGCATCATTCCGGATGAGCTCGAGGGCGCAATCATTACCAACGACTTCCTCGCCTTCGACATCAATGAAGACGAGGTGGAACGGGAATTCTTCAATGTCTTTCTTCAATCTCCCATCTTTCTTGAAGCCTGCATCAAAGCCAGCCGGGGCAACACCAACCGCAAACGGGTCAACGAAAAGTTCTTTCTGAATTACGAGATCAACCTTCCGCCGCTCGCCGAACAGCACCAGCTCATCAAAAAAATCAACACGGCACGGGCGCACCTCTCAATCGCCCAGCACGAAATCGCGCATCAGGAAGCGTTGCTGGGCAAACTCAAACAGGCGATTTTACAGGAGGCGATTCAGGGCAAGCTGACGGAAGACTGGCGCGCCACCCACCCCGACACCGAACCCGCCGCCGAACTGCTCAAACGCATCCAAAAAGAAAAAGCCCAACTCATCGCCGATAAAAAACTCCGCAAAGAAAAACCCCTCCCAAAAATCACCCCCGAAGAAATCCCTTTCGATATTCCTGAGAACTGGGAGTGGTGCAGATTTGGTACATATGCGCTATTTGAGAGAGGTAAATTTTCAGCAAGACCACGAGGTGATAAACGGTTTTTCGGTGGCCCGTATCCATTCATTCAAATAGGCAGTCTCGACAAACACGGTTCTGTGATTACATCTTCGCCCCAAACACTCAATGAAGAGGGCCTGGCAGTGAGTAAAATATTTGAGGCCGGAACAATAGCCATTGCAATTGTAGGTGGAACAATTGGCAACCTCGGGGTTCTGGGCAAAAATATGTGCTTCACAGACAGCGTAGTTGGAGTAAGACCAACCGGACTAACGAACCAAGATTTTATTCTACAGATGCTTCGTAGCAAACAATCCGAGATTCAATTTGCTGCTTACCAACGGTCGGGACAGCCAAACATTAGTCTTCCAAATTTGACAGATCTTTTAATCCCCCTCCCGCCTTTGACGGAGCAGGCGGCGATTGTGGAGCGGGTGGAGGCGCTGATGGAAACCTGCCGCGCGCTGGAAAAAGAAATCGACCACTCCCGCACGCACGCCGCCCACCTCCTCCAGGCCGTCCTCAAAGAAGCCTTCGCCTCCACTTCACCGCAGAAAAATCTCGTCAGAGCTGAAGAGACTCGCATTATTCGAGAGGCTTTGAAAAAGTAGTCACAAAGGAATTTGAAACCAGAGCAGATGGAGTTCCATTATGTTAAAGCAATTACGAATACAAAATTTTAAGGGTTGGAAGGATACGGATGCCATTCGTATGGCCCCGATTTCTTTATTTTTTGGAGCCAACAGTTCGGGCAAGTCAAGTATCGGCCAGTTTCTGATGATGCTAAAGCAGACGGTAGAGTCGCCGGACCGCAAGGCGGTGTTTCATCCGGGGAGCAAGAACTCTGCCGTACAGCTTGGCTCCTTTCAGGAAATGGTTTTTCACCGTGATCCGGAAAACAAGATTAGCTTTGAGTATGAATGGACCTTGCCTGTTTCGACTAAATTCAAAGATCCGAACTCCGGCCAATCGTATGAATACAGTGCGATAGGCTTCGATGCTGAAGCAGGGCTAGGCAATAAAGATCAACATGTGCTGGTGGTGGACAAATTCCACTATGATTTAAAGAAGGGTGCGGACAGAAGCCTGTCCGTCGGGATGGAAAGAAAAGCGGATTCAAAATCGGAGTATAAAGTGGAAGCGACTGATTTTTCGCTCAAACGCAATAAAGGCCGAGTCTGGTATCCCGGTGCGCCGGTTCGTTTTTACGGTTTTCCTGATGAGGTGGTTGCGTACCACCAGAACGCTGATTTTGTTCAGGACTTAAATCTACTGCACGAAAAGTTATTTAGATCCATTTGTTATTTAGGACCACTACGCACAAAGGTGGAGCGCTTATATTCCTGGACGGGGATGGAACCGGAGAGTGTTGGCTATTCGGGTGAGAATACGATTGCGGCAATTCTGGCAGCCAGAAATCGAAAAATCAGTATGGGTTACAAAAAAGCAACGAAACCTTTTGAGCAAATCATTGCGATGAAGCTTAAGCAAATGAGCCTGATTGAAGAATTTCGAGTGAATCCAATTTCTAAACAGCGTCAAGAATATGAGGTAAAAGTTCGCACGAAAGGTTCCAGAGATTGGGTGGATTTGCCGGATGTTGGATTTGGAATTTCACAAGTGCTTCCTGTGTTGGTGCAATGCTTTTATGCACCTGCAAACTCAATTATTATTATGGAACAGCCCGAGATTCATCTACATCCTAATGCGCAGTCGGCATTAGCCGATGTGTTAATTGATGTGATTAACTCTCGAGAAAACGGCTGTGACCGGAATATTCAGCTGGTTATTGAAACCCATTCTGAGCATTTCCTGAGGCGCTTACAGCGTAGAATCGCAGAAGATGCCGTGTCGCAAGAAAAAGTCTCGGCCTATTTTGCGAATGTCAGTAGAACACCTGCCAAATTAGAACCCTTACAGATTGATATGTTTGGCAGCATTCTGAACTGGCCGCCAAACTTTTTCGGCGATGAAATGGGTGATATTACCGGGCAAGCAAAAGCTGCCATAAAAAAACGGATGGAGCAGAAATCCCGAAATACGGAGCTTTCTGAATGAGCTATCCAAATTTATGTGTGGTGGATACGAATGTTGCCAAAACAGCCAATCTGGCAACTCAGCCAGATCCCGCTTCCGATGTGCCTGATGAATGCGTTCTTGCATGTATTGACGCAATAGAGCTGGTCATCAAAAAAAAGGGAGTGGTACTGGATGCAGGGGACGAAATTTTTGATGAGTATCGGCAACAGCTTTCAATGAGTGGGAATCCCGGCATGGGGGACCGTTTTATGAAGTGGGTGCATGATAATCGATATGCACTACCAGACCATCAACGCGTTGAAATCACAAAGAACGGAGATTCATACCATGAATTTCCGCAGCATGCGGACCTAACGGAATTCGATATTTCAGATCGCAAATTCGTTGCCGTTGCGAATACACATCCAAACAAGCCAACCATTCTTCAGGCAACAGATAGCAAATGGTGGGGATGGAAAGATGCGCTAAGTATCTGCAATATCACGGTACAATTCATGTGTGCTTCATACATTCAGGGTAAGTATGAGGAGAAAATCGAGAGTGAATGACTCGTTTTACAAATTCCCATCAACCCCTCACCTGACGACGCTAGAAGGCATGGTCGTTCGGGGCGACAAGGTTATGTCAAAAGCAGAACAAGATGATTTCCTCCTGAATAAACTGATTGTTGAAGAAAAAGTTGATGGTGCGAATTTGGGAATATCCTTTGATTCAGAGGGAAGCCTGCTTTGTCAAAACAGAGGGTCGTATTTGAGTTTTCCTGCCGTAGGACAGTGGAAAAAACTGGCTCAATGGCTAGAGCCTAAATTAGAGCTGCTGCTTGAAATATTAACAGACCGTTATATCCTCTTTGGAGAGTGGTGCTACGCACAGCATTCTGTTCATTACAACCATTTGCCTGATTGGTTTCTGGCATTTGACATTTTTGATAAGCACGAAGAAAAATTCCTCTCAATTTCACACCGGAATAAATTGCTCGAGAGAATGGAAGTCACAAAAGTTCCGCAGCTGGCCCATGGGCACTTTTCTTTGTCGGAGATAGAACTGATGTTAGCACAATCAAAAATATCAGGTGATCCAGCTGAAGGGCTTTATCTCCGGGCGGACAACGGACAGTGGCTGATGAAACGCGCTAAACTCGTTCGATCCTCTTTTATTCAGTCCGTAGAAAAGCATTGGTCACGTTCGTCCATAAAACCCAATAAGCTCGCCCCGACGGTTTGGGAGGGGCAGAATACAGTGCTGGATAAAAATGAGGAGACCAGCTCATGACCACCTTCACTCCAAAATGCACCATTACGAATCGCATGACCGCCGCCATCACGCAGATTGAGCGGGCGCGTGGTTTATTGAAGACAGCACCTTTTTCGAATTATTTGGTGCGGGATATGGGAGATAAAGCGCTAATTGAAAAGGCGCACTGCCGAGCGCTGGAAAAAGAGATTGAACAGTCGCGCACCCACGCCGCCCACCTCCTCCAGGCCGTCCTCAAAGAAGCCTTCGCCCCCGCAACGTAGAGCAAGCGTCCCGCTTGCTTCCCGCCGAACCGAAAAAACGAGCGGGACGCTCATTCTACTTTCCAACACCTGAAAATGAGCGAACGTAGTTTATGTGACGCGGGCATCCTTTCCTGCGCGGGGCAGACAGGAATGTCTGCCCCACATTATTCAGCTATTGGGTTGCGCCGGACTTCCAATGCTTGGAAGGAATCAGGCCGATATCACAGAGGGCCGATAGGGAAATAGACAGCACAGCCGCAATCAAGACCCATGCAGATCTGCTTTGCATCAGGTTCAATTCTTGACGGAAACAGTCATGTTAACCATAGTTTGTGCATGTCTGAAAAAAGTACAAAAAAGCCCCGATTCAACGGAAGTTATATCGCATTGGCTGCAATGGTTTTGATTGTGGTTTTTGTCTGGAGAGATCTGGCCGAAACCAAAAAAGCCCAGGATGATTTAGCGCAAAAGAATCTTCAACTTCTTGAAGAGCTCTCCGATACCCGGAAGGAATTGAATACGCTTAAGTCAGCTCGTTTAGATCAGCCCGTTAGCAGCAAACAGACTACTAGACAGCAACGGCAGACAGCACAACCAATCGAAGAACCAGAAGCGTTTTTTTTGCAACCACCCAGCGTTTCGGATAGAGGCGGCGAACTGACCGCCCGCTTTAAATTTGAACCTGAAGAAAACACGCCTTTACCGGAACAAATTACCTTGGTGGTACGGGTTCCCGGTAATACAGATGCAAAAATAATTTCCCTTAAACCGGTAGATTCCAAAGCCTTTTCCGGCGTTGAGTTTTTGGTCAACGCGCAAGGCAGTCTGGGTATGATTGAGGGAAGCCCATCCGATGTTGCCGCTCTGGAATTCGAAGTAACCGTTTCCGCGCCGGTGGCGGTTACCATCCGCGGTTCAAAAGGCATTAAGGATTTTGAAATGGACATCAGCCGATCCGGCTGCACGGTTCGGAAGCTCTAAAACCCTTCTTTCTATTTATTGTACGGATTGTGACATTCGTAGCAATTGAGCTGATCCCCGAACCGGTCATGTACCGGCGGCCAGAAGGACTGGTGCAACATCACATTGTTGCCATCTTCGTGGCAGACTACGCACCCTTCCCCAACCGGCGCAGCCGTATGGCAGCCGTAACAATGCGTCGGGTTCTTTCCGGAAGCAGCCCACCTGCCGCGGTGTGAAACCGGGCTGGCCTGCGAGTGGCAGGACTGACAGGAATCTTCATAGTGGCAGACCATGCAACCGGTGCGGTCCCATGCAGCCACAACCCCGTGGGTTTTGAGGCGCCACTGGTTGTTGTGATTAAGCGGTTCCATGACGCTGTGGCATTGCCGGCAGGAATCCTCTGCATGGCACACACTGCAAGAGGCGTCGTCCATACTGCCAAAAGCACCGTGGCGCTTCATCCATAGCTGATCGTGATCGGGCGGTGCCTGATTCGGGTCCATGTCGATATGGCAGGTGGAGCAGGCCTGCCCCGAGTTGTGCGCCTCATCGCGAATTTTGACAATATCATTACGGCCCAGAGACTCAATGACCGTCATATCTTCAGCCATAATCGAAGCATGACACTCCTGACATTTTCCAGCCAGCGCCTCTGTATGCACGAAGATGCTGCGACGGGGTATTTCCGGCTCCGGTGTCAGATCCTTCAGCTGAGGGAGCTGCTTTTCCTGGTGGCACATGCCACAGGTTTCCTGATTGATCTCGTCCGCTTCCGGCTCGTCATGGCAGTCGATACAGGTCGCATGGGTGATCGCCTTAAACCTTTCTGTCCCCAATTCACCGTGGCACTCATCACACGTCATCTCCATATCCGTGACGTGTAGATAGTGACTGAATTTGAGGCTGTATTTTTCCTCTTTGCATCCGGTCAATAGCCCCAGCATGGCGAGAGCGAGAAAGAGGTTGCCTATGGTTATAGTTTTCAAAGTCGTACCCCGATTGATGTGCGGAACCGATAGCCAACATCGTTTGCTTCACTGTCGTCCTCGATTTCACCGGCTGCGGACAGAACAATATGCTCACCAACGTTCCACTTTGCACGCAGGAAATAGGTGAACGAATAGGGAGAGACCTCGACTCGGGTTCCGTCGTCAGCAACAATGGTCGACCCCCCATCTGCCGTAAGTGAAAAATCGGAGAACTGGAAATAGGTGTAATCCGCGTACGCCGCGCCCAGGGAAATATCCCAAATCCTGCGGTAGCGATAACGGATATCGCCCGACAGCCCCATGAATTGATCTCCATCCTCCACATCCCAGTATTCAAATGAAATATTCGCACTGAGCGCCTCAGAAGGCTCAAAAATAAAACTTAAATCGTAGACTCCGAAACCCTGATTGGTGTAGTCGGGTTCATCGGTATAGCGCAGCATGGCCCCCGGCGAAAGGTAGAGCCAGGAAGTGAGTTGCGAAGTAAAACGCCCGTAGGCGGTTGCATAGGGATTCTGAGCACCCAGCGTTTGGACGAGCGGCGAATAGACCCGTGTGTAGGCATCGAACTCTCCCCAGTACCGCGCACCCACCACAGCATCGAATACTTTTTCGCCGAATGAAGTGTAGTAAAAATCGAGCCCGGCCATCTGCACGCCTTCGTTGATGACGGAGAGGTAGGATCGAGCTCTCACCTCTTCGCCCATTTGCTGACGGACATCGAAGAAATAGTTATTATCTGCTTCGCCGACGCTGTCGTCGTAATACCGTGCATAGGTTGCCCGGCTGCGGTTGCCATCCCACGGCTTGCCCACCAGCGAAATGCCCCCGAAAAGATCGCCCGATACGGATGAATAGTAACTGACGGGCTTGCCACCAAAGACGCGACCGCCCAACTGCTTGTTTTCAAACAACATCGCCTGCATCCCATCCATCTGGATATAATCAGCAATATCCACGTATTGCCGACCGATCCGCAGTGCCATGGTTCGTTTAGGGTCGTGCAACTCGAGATAAAGCTGAAGCATCCGCGTGGCGTTGTCGACGGAGGTATCGTTCAGGCTGATAAAAGGATCGGTGGAAAAGGACGAACCCACACCATCCAAGTCCTGATAGTACCGTCCCGAGGTATAGACATCGACCCGGTTGTCCGCAAGGTTTTGTCCGCGCAGATACCAATAGGTATACAGGTCCTGATCGGAATAGCTTCCGAAACCCCGGTAGTCGTAGGTTGCCCAAATACTCCCCGAATAGACGGCGGTCGATGGCTTTTCCAGCTTTTCCCTAGCCTCTTCTCCCGATGCGGGCACTAAAACCAAAAAGAGCCCTGCCAAAAACAGGGATCCTAAAAGGCTTGTTTTGAAGTAATACTTCATATTGATAGACCAAAGAAAGGAACCGGTCCATAGACCGGTTCCGTTGTGTTTTTAGTCCTCGGTCGCGCGGAAGAAGCGGTTCATCCCGTTCGTCCGTGTGTTTTCGAGTTGGAATACCCAGCTACCCGCACTGATCTGTTCCGGACCGATATTCGTCCAGGATCCTTCAGTCAGGCTGTCAATCGACTGGAAGCGAACCACGGTGCCGGTGCCTTTCGGCAGATAGGCCAGTTCCGCAGCCGGGAGCAAGACCAGGTCCTCAGTCAGCACGCTATCGATATCAAGCGGATCACTGCCTCCCTGAAGCTCGGCCAGATCCCAGATGGTGTCACCATCGGTATCGGCCAGTTTCGGATCGGTTCCAACATTCAGCTCTTCGATATTCTTGAGGCCGTCGTTATCCCAGTCGTCTGCACCGGACTGACTGGTCAGATCATCGAAATGCGCCATTTCCCACGAATCCACCAGACCGTCGCAGTCGACATCGATACCGCCTTTAAGGTCTTCGATGGATGACTGAAGCAGGGCCGCAGCATATTTTGGGTTATGCACCCCGAGGCTGCCGTCTTCTTCAACAAACAGATAGTTATATGCACCGCGTTTCTGCGCAAGCGTTTCGCAGTCTCCGGTACTGACAGTTGTTGATCCCTCTGGAGGCAGCAGCATACCGAGTTCATGCAACAGACTTTCGATTTCAGTCTGCACACCTTCCACCATACCGTTGCGGTTATAGTCTTCACCGCCAAAGTCGAAGTCTTCAATTTCACCGTGACAGGATGAGCAGCTTTCCGTCAGATAAATCGGTGCATTGGTTCCATCGTTATAGGACAGAAGGAAGGAGTGCCCGCCGACCTTTCCAGCTGCATATTCCGGCAAACCGGAAGGTGTTTCCTGCATATGACACTGCGCACAGGAATCCTCCACTACACTCAGGTGCTTGGAGCTGGGAAGATCCTGCCCATATTCGATCGCATTCACCCCGGCGATCATGTCGCCCTGCGGGCCATGATGCGGACCGGAATGCGAACTGAAATCATCATAAACATAAGATTCGGCATCACGACGTGATTTATGGCAGGACATACAGACGAGACCGGCACCGCCTTCGGCAGTCACAACGCCATTCTCAAAAGTAACGCTTTCGATGTCACGAAGCTGGTGAACCTGAGCTCCGGCAGCATGCGGATCATGACAGGCGGCACAGGTGATGCCTTCCTTGAAACTGGCGGTTGTCGGAACAACCTCACCATATTCATTCATTCCGGGGTCGTTGGCATCAACAAAACCTGCGGCTGTATGGCAGTTTACACAGCTTCCAGTACGATCAACTTCAGTTTGGCCATGCAACGAATTACCCCACTCGAAATTCTTTACGTGGTGCGATGGAGCGTCATGACACTGCCCGCAACTACCAGCACTCATGGTAACACCGATTTTGCTGATCAGACCGCCCGTACGCATATGTTCCTGAGCAGGGCCATGGCAGTTTTCGCACTGCACATTGGATTTCATCTGAAGAGCCTCCGGCATATCATCCCAATTTGTATCCACCAGGTTGGTTGGGAACGTCCACCCAAGATCAGCCGCCACGTCATCGAATCCACCGTTCACGGCCAGAGGAGCCGCGTCATAACCCAACGAATGGCATTTGATGCAGGACTCCTTAAAATGGCCGTCCGAATCATTAATGCTGGCCTCCAGAGCAACCGCATGTTGAGTCGCATTAAACGGGGCTTGTTTGCTGGCATGGCAAAGTGTGCACGCCACATAATCCTTGCCGAGAAAGACAGATCCAACCACCTCGATGGAATTCGTCAGCATCATGCCGTCATCCAACTGAGCAGTGGCAATGATATTATAAGTCCCTTTCACATCAGGCACAATCATGGCCTGGTCAAGCACATCGTACGCAACACGCTCAACGGAGTTATAAGTTGGCAGATTCGTCAGCGGACTATCTACAAGCGCTGCGGAGGAAGACACCGGTTCATTATCCGAATTGATCACGGAATCAATCGACCAGCTTGCATTCGAGACCGCCGTTCCTGCACTGATGAACAGCTCCAGATAAACCGGTTGCCCCAATCCAACAACAGGAGTTCCGTTCGCAATCTGCAAGCTCGAATCGAGCCCGTAATCTTCAATTTCGCGTGGCGTAAGCGGCCGCGTATTTATCCTGAATTCCTGAGCCTGTGTAAGGCTCGCTCCGAATCCAAAGAGGATGAATACCGTAAGCATGATTCCCCAGAACCCGAGTATGTTCGTTTTTTGCTTTTTCATTTTATTCTCCATGGCTGACCCCCAGCCGCTAGGTGATAACAACTTTTCCCTGTAGTAAATTTTCCCTCAGACAGCCTGCGCAACAGCCGCCCTGTCGTGATACGCATTCTGCGCCACCGCCCGACGCTCGAACTGCAACTGAAGGTTCTCCATTTCGCGTTCAACAATCTCCTCGCACACTGCCAAATCTTTTTCCCAACGTCCCATCGTCTGCTGAACCGATGTCTCCAGCGCATCAATGTCATGCAGATGAACGCCGTCAATTTTCCCTGCCTCAGGATCAATATCCCGAGGAACGGCTATATCAATCAAGACGAGCGGATGATCTTTCCTGGATTGCATAACCGCTTCAACATCCGCGCCGTTGATGACCGTTTCCGAACTACCGGTTGAACTGATCACAACATCGGCTTTTTTCATGGCTTCGAACATTTGATCGAAAGGCACGGCCGTACCGTGAAATTCATCAGCCAGTTTTTCTGCGCGCTCTATGGAACGGTTGGCCACAACGACGGCACACTCCCCCTTTTTCTGCAGATGAAGCAGACAACAGGACGCCATCTCGCCTGCCCCGATCATCAGCACCGAATGTTTATTCAACCCGGTAGTTCCCAGCACCTCGCGGGCATGCGCCACAGCAACCCCGCCGACCGAGCGCGCGCCCTGCCCGATGGAAGTCTGCGTGCGAACCGCTTTAGCAGTCCGCAGCGCCGTTTGGAACACACTGTTCAGAACCTTGCCCACGAGCTTAGCTTCGCGGGCTGCTTCATAGGCATCTTTCACCTGGCCTGTAATCTGGGTTTCACCCAACACCATGGAGTCGAGCCCGCTGGCCACTGTGAAAAGATGTTTCAGGGCATCTTCGCCCTGATGACAGTAGACATGCGCAGAAAGATCCGGCATCTCGCGGGCCAGGCAGGCGAAGATCGAGTTCAGGTCGGGCCCGGCTCCCCTGGAGACCACGCCATAAATTTCAACCCGGTTGCAGGTCCAAAGAACAACCACTTCAGAAAGACCGGCTTTAAGCTGGAGCATACGACTGACTTCAATACGGTCGGGATGAGCAATCGCCATGCGTTCACGCACCTGGACTGGTGCGGTGCGATAGTTAACGCCCGCAACAAAGAAACGGCTGTCTAATGCAAAGCTTGACGGTTCCATGGAGTTCCCGATTAGTTGGCCGGACGTTCGTGCTTGATTTTTTCGTAGGCCTGATCGGCATCAAATCCGGTTTTAGTTCCGTCCGGCAACGTATAGCGATCCGGTTTCCAGGTCGGGCTGGTGTCATTATGACAGAGCGTGCAGCTTTTTTCCTTGGCAGGATAAACCATGCCTCCGGCAATCGATGCTTCCCGACTCTCCATAACCGATTTCTTTCTATAGTTGGCTCCCGGACCGTGGCAGGACTCGCAGGAAACCCCGTCTTCAACCGCAACGGCATCACTCTGCTGCGTTTCAGTGAAGAAGTACGCCGTGGAATGGCATTTTAAACATTGCCCACTGGTTTGAGGATTATCAATGCCCAGCTTGGCACCAACAGCCTTGGCCTCTTCGCCGGAAAGCATGGTATAGGCTTTCGAATGCGCCTTCGTCTGCCAAACGCCGTATTGATCACCAGTAGATGCCTTTTTGTGGCACATCGCGCATTTCTTTGTGCCGATCAGATTCGCCGGATCACCGGTTTGCCCAAACGCGATGCTCGCTGAGAGAGCAAGCCCTAAACTCAATACAGTCCGTGTTATTTTCATCATTTACCACCTTTGTGCTATCCCGCACGTGCAATATTTTTATCTGAATTAACGTACTCATATAGGTTTCTCAGATGAACTTACCAGAAAAAATAGATACTGTTATCTATTTTAAATTGAATCTTATTAGCACCGCCAAAAACATATGTAATATTGTAACTATTAAAGGATTATAGACAGAAACAACAAAAAGCCCACTCTAAACGAATGAGCTTTCTTGCATTCTGATGGTCGTTCCTCGATCAACGCGCACGGTCGGGCATGTGATGTTCCTCGCGGGACTGATAAAACTGGAGCACATCTGACAGCTTGGTCCGCTCCAGCTCTTTTCGAATAAGCTCGCGATTCTTTATCCAGAATTTGTGGGTGGGACACGTGCGCTCATCGCTGCAATGATCTGATCCGAGAAGACACCCGTCGAGGAAATCTTCTCCCTCAAGGGCCAGACTGATATCCAGCAGACTGATCAGCTTTGCCGGTCGCGCCAGCCAAATCCCCCCTTTACTTCCCCTCTTTGAAGCAACGATGCCGGCATCATTCAGCAGTTTAACAATTTTTGCTAAATACGCCTTAGGCACATCGGCACACTCGGCAACATCATTGATATTAGCAGGCGGGTTTGTGCAGCCTGCCAGACATGACAGCGCTCGCACAGCATGCCCGGTTGTATTACTTAATGCCATCATCATGAACCTCCTTCTCCTCTAATATGCGCTTACACTAACGCTGGCGTCAGATCGTAACAAGTATATTATGGATATGCTTATCCATATTATTGTGCTATAGATGATAATGATACCTAGCTATCTATATTTAACTTGACTAAGCCTAGCTCCCCTTTCATGTTGCCCCTGATGCGTCGGAAAGCTTTATCGTTTCTCAATCCATACTGACTCGGTCCTATTGGAGATTCCACGATGAGTACAACCCGAAAACGGAATTTAGCACATAATCTCACCAGCCTCTGCGGCATGGTGCTGGCGGCCATTGGGTTTATCGTCGGCGCAACACTGATCATCATTGATTTACAAAGCCACTTCGATAATCCGTACACCGGCATATTCACTTATATGGTTGTGCCCACCATCCTCTTTGGCGGCCTGCTCCTGATCCTGATCGGCGTATTACGAGAGCGAAAACGCCGCAAGAAAACCGATGCGGAAATCCCAGAACTTCCCATCATCGACCTGAACAATAAGAAACAATTTGCAACGTTGATCATCATTATCGTGGTCACTCTGCTTTTCATCGCCATCAGCGTGGTCGGCAGCTACCGCGCCTATCACTTCACCGAATCGGTTGAATTTTGCGGAAAGACCTGTCACAGCGTCATGAAGCCGGAATATACCGCCTACCAAAATTCGCCGCACGCCAATGCGGGTTGTACCAAGTGCCATATCGGTCCCGGCGCAGACTTCTACGCCAAGTCAAAACTCAATGGGCTCTATCAGGTCTATTCCACAATCTTCAACAAATACAGCCGGCCCATTCCGGCCCCGGTCCACAACCTCCGGCCCGCCAAAGAAACCTGCTACACCTGCCACTGGCCGGAAAAGTTTTTCGGAGCCACAGAACTCAAACGCACCTACTTCCGGGCCGATGAAGAAAACTCGCCCTGGACCATCCAGATGCTGATGAACGTGGGCGGCGCCGATCCCGCACTCAGCCATTCGAAAGGTATTCATTGGCACATGGCCATCGATAATAAGATTGAATACATTGCGGCCGATGAACAACGTCTGGAAATTCCTTGGGTGCGCATGACCGATGGCGATGGTAATGAAACCATTTTCCAAACATTGGAAAAAAGTAAACAGCTCACCCCCGAACAGATTGCATCCTCGGAAATCCGGACGATGGACTGCATCGACTGTCACAACCGCCCCACCCATCAATTCCATTCGCCCGAACGCGCCCTGAACGAAGCGCTTTCCGCCGGACTGCTGAACCCCGATATCCCGGAAATAAAACTGAACGGCATCGACGTACTCACCGGAGACTACGCAACAGAAGGTGAAGCCCTGATGGCAATCGAGACCAGACTCACCGAGGCCTATCCCGATGGAGGCAAAACCCTGACACAGGCCATATCCGCCATTCAGAAAATCTATGCGCAGAATATTTTTCCGGAAATGAAAGTCAGCTGGGAACAGTACCCCGACCATATCGGCCATATGATCACCCCCGGTTGCTTCCGTTGTCACAACGGAGATCATCAGAGCGAACAAGGCCAAACCATTTCCCGCGAATGCGCGTCCTGCCACACCATCATTGCCCAGGGCCCCGGACGCGACGTCACGAGCATAAACTCCGGCGGACTCGAATTTAAACATCCCGAGGATATCGATGAAGAATGGAAAGAAACCCGATGCGATGAATGCCACACCGGCGTTCCTGTCATGTAAACGAATTTTATGGCTCGCCTTTTCAGTGTCTTTTTTGGCACTGAACCCGGCTAATGCTGTTGATATTCCAAATGCGGCCTGCCTCGAATGCCACGGCGAAGAGGATGCGGAACCGTTTATCGACGGGCATATCTTTGGCGGCTCCGTGCATGCCGACAATCAGTGCGTCAGCTGCCATAGCGACATCACCGAAGCCGAACACGACACGCCGCTGAAAAAAGTCGCCTGCGCGGAATGCCATGACATCGAAGCGGAAATCTATCTGCAAAGCTCGCACGGTCAGGCACTGTTGCAAGGTCGCGATCAGGCGGCCACCTGTAAAGATTGCCACGGCGATGCCCACCACATTGTCTATTCCAAGAATCCGGCATCCCCTATCAACCGGGCAAACATTTCCCAGACCTGCGCCCGCTGCCACGGCGATGTGGAACAAATGAAGCAGTTCAACCTGAATCAGCTCACCCCCATCGAAACCTACGAACACAGCGTTCATGGCCAGGCCAATACCGGAGACGGCTCCTCTGCCGCCACCTGTACCGACTGCCACGGTTCACACAATCTGCTGAAATCGACGAATCCAAACTCCAAACTCTACTGGCAGAACATTCCCCAAACCTGCGGCAAGTGTCATGAAAATATCGCACAAACCTATTCACGCAGTATCCATGGAGAAGCCGTGGCGGAAGGCATCAAAGATGCCCCCACGTGTACTGACTGCCACGGAGAACATGAAATTGCAGCGGTTTCATCTGAAGAGTCCAAAGTCTCCGGCGCACGTATATCTGAAACCTGCGCATCCTGCCACGCCGCCGAACGCATCATCACAAAATACCGGTTGCCCAGATTTGCGGTCGAAACCTATATGGAAAGCTATCACGGCCTTTCCATGCGCCTCGGTTCTGTAACGGCAGCCAACTGCTCCTCCTGCCACGGCAAACACGACATCCTGCCGTCGGGCGATCCGCGCTCATCCATTCACCCCAACAATCTGCAAAAAACCTGCAGCGTCTGCCATGCGGGTGTTACCGACCTCGTGGCCCAGGGCCAGATCCATTCGGGAACCCGCCCCGGCATGGAAAAAAATGCGAGCACAGTGGTGCGGAATATCTATATCATGCTCTTCTTCATTGTGTTGGGCGGCATGCTCATTCACAACGCACTGGATCTCTACCGTAAACTGCACGAGCATTTCAAAAAGCTGCGCGAAAGCGGGGGCGGCCCGCACCGCATGACCCTGAATGAACGTATTCAACACGGCATTCTTGCCAGCACGTTCATCATACTGGGCTATACTGGATTTGCGCTGGTCAATCCCGATGCCTGGTGGGCACGACCGTTTGTGGGCCAGACCTACGATATCCGCGGACTGGGTCACCGTCTGATGGCCATCATATTCATTACCCTCAGTGTCTACCATCTCAGCTACATTTGCTTCACCAAGCGTGGCCGTTGGCAGATTCACCAACTGGCACCCCGCTGGTCCGATTTTGTCCACTTCGGGCAGATGATTATGTTCTATCTCGGCCTCCGCAAAGAACGCGCTCGTTTCGAACACTACAGCTATATTGAAAAGGCCGAATACTGGGCACTTGTCTGGGGGTCCGTCGTGATGGTGATCACCGGCGCACTGCTGACCTTCGAGGAATGGACGCTCGCGCTCTTCCCGAAATGGTTCTTCGATGTCTGTCTGGCCATTCACTACTATGAAGCGATTCTCGCCTGCGCCGCCATTGTGATTTGGCACTTCTACTTCGTCATGTTCGATCCCGAAGAGTATCCCGTAAAATGGACCGCTTTCTCCGGACTCGAAGGCCCGTCCGATAAGGAACGCCTCAGCCCCGAAGAAAGTCAGATCGGCAAAAAGAAACAGAAAAAATCCAGCAAAGAGGAGCAATAACCATGCGTACTTTCCTTCCATTCCTCATCGGCCTCCTCGCAGTGGGCGCTGCATCGGCCGCAAAAACCGGCACCGTCGTCTCCACTATCGATGCCGGCAGCTATACCTATGTCGAAATTAACATCGAAGGGAAACCAACCTGGTATGCCGCTACCAAGCTCAACCTGAATAAAGGCGATCAGGTCGTGGCCCCCGACGGCATGCCTATGAAAAATTTCCGAAGCGAGACCCTCGACCGCACCTTCGACCTCGTCTACTTCGTCGATACCATCCCCCTCGCGGGCGCGGCAAACAATGCGGGAGCCTTGCCCGCCGGTCATCCGCCGATCCAGACCACAGCGTGCCCGGCATCCACCCCGGCCCCTGCAGAAATCGCCAGCATCGAAAAACCCGAAGGGGGGAAAACCGTGGCCGAAATCTATCAGGATTCCGCCGCCCTCGCCGGCAAACCGGTTGTTGTGCGCGGCAAAGCGGTAAAAGTGACGAATGGGATCATGGGCAAAAACTGGGTTCACCTGCAGGATGGCACCGGCGATGCCGATTCAAATGATCTCACCGTAACCACCACCGACACCGTCACCCCAAATACAATCATCACCGTCCGCGGCATCCTCGCCACCGACCTCGATTTCGGTTCCGGCTACACCTACAGCGTCCTGCTTCAGGACGCTGCGGTTGAAACTGAGTAGTCAACAACCCAGCGCACACGTTCCAACCTCTGGAAACGTGCCGCCCACTCAAAGACCCTCTTCAGCGGAAAGCAGGCAGAATAATCATCAGGCGCAGTTCCGAATCATTCTGCCTCAATATTATTCTGCATATGTTCCAATCCCTGGAAGTTTCCATGTTTTCAGTATCTTCCGTGGTTCGACCGCTTCCAACCTTTGGAACTATTGAACCGGCCTGCTTTTCCAGAGCCGAAGCGGGACGAGGCCGGCGAAGATGACAAGCAGCTGCGAGCAGACAAAGACGAGCAGCCAGAAGGTGGCGGAGGAGGTAAAGCCGTAGGAGTGCAGGCCAACGCTGAGCTGGTTAACCCCGAACCATGACCAGGCCGTTACGATATTTCCGGCCACTGCCAGCACTGCAAATCCGCGGTTCGCAACCATTTTTCCGTAGCGCGCGTGTAGCATAATCGCGTTCCAGATTACGATCAGCAACGCCCCGTTTTCCTTCGGATCCCAGCCCCAGAAGCGGCCCCATGAATCGTCGGCCCACAGGCCACCGAGTACCGTTCCAACAAAGCTGAGCAACAGGGCAAAGCAGGTGGTTCCATACATCATGCGATACATATTTTCGTTGGTCTCGGTATCGAGACGCCGCGAGAAGAGGCCTGCAAAAATATAGAAGATCCCGATCGTACCGGCCACAAACGTTGCCATGTAGCCGAGGGTCACCGTAATCACATGGGTGGCCAGCCAGAAACGGGTATCGAGTACGGCGCGCATCATGGCCATCGTATCGCCGTCGCCGGCCAGGAAGTGTGCAATCAGCAGCGTAACGAATCCGGCAATACTGCCCACCAGATTGCCCATTCCATCGGCCTTGCGGTAGACCAGCTCGAGAATAATCCCGGCACCGACCGCCGCCCAGCCGATGAAAATGGCAGAGGAATAGAGGTTGGTGACCGGCGGGTAGCCGGATAGAAATACGCGGGCAATAATCGCAAAGGTGTGCGGAATGAATGCGCAGATCATGAGCGTCAGGCCGGCTTTGATGGGGCCCGGTTTTCGGGTCATCCAGCCGAAACAGCTCAACAGAAAGACCAGCAGATAGAGCTGGGCCGATTTCATGAACGCGCCCAGGCGATTGTAGAAGCACTCGAAAGAGAGCTTCCTGAACACCTCAGGATTATCCGCCATTACCAGCCCGCCGAACTCCATCAGACTATTATTAAACAATGCAACGTTTCCTTCGCGGTAGGCAGCCAGCATGACGCCATAGGCCACGGCCGTCGGGTCGGGCTCCCCAATGTGCCCCATCGACTGCATCGCCGGATGGTTGGCCAGCAATGTGCTCATCAGCGGGCGCCACTTTTCATTTCCGGAGTTGGGAGGAATGACCAGCGGAATGGAAAAGCCTTCCAGTCGCATGTAGCGCTGCGCCACGGCCATCAGCTGTTCCTGCTGAATACTGGACGGATCTTCAAATGCCGACATGATATTCTGATAGAGATAAAACTTGTTGGCGGTCTTGATCACCTGCTTGTCATAAAGATCGCGCTGCTTTTCACTTTTCGCGTAGGCCGCGCGGGACGCTGCATCCAGTTTTCCAATGTTTGGAGCAACGTCCGCATAGGAATAGCGGAAACGTTTGACCTCTTCCAAACCGAGGCTGGAGAGGACGTCGAGACTTTCAATGCGGAAGACCTTGTAGTTCATCGCTTCCGGGCGACCGGAAATATTGTCCAACAGCCACTTCGAGGCAGAAACCTTTTCTCCGTCGGCTGTACGCACCGATTGCTTATCCGAAAGAACAGTCAGAACATTCCGTGCCAGCGTGTCCATGGGCTTGGTGCGCCCCTCGTATTTTACGGGCAGATGCGCAAACGCATTAATCTGAAAGTCGGTCGCAGTTTCTTTCGGCGGTTTGACACCGCTTTGGAAAAACCAAACCGCGAAAAGAACAACGATGATCGTGCTGATATGTTTTTTCATTAACCGTTGCTCCTCTGGGACCGGCGAAGCGATTGAACGAACTGAGCGGCCATACCAACAAAAACAATCATGCAGGAGAGATAGGGAATCATCCAGCTGTCGTTACGGACCACCTGCAGCACAGTGCCGCCGTCATCGGGCAGATAGCCCGACTGATAAAACGTGCGGCGGGCATAGCGAAGCGGATTATTCATCCATATCCGCAGCTCACGATCCACATCATCTCCCTCATTCACCAACATGATCTGACTGGCAAAATCTTTGGGCATCTGAGTGCCTTCATATTTTTCGTGCACAAAATCGAGCAGTTTAATGGAATAGGGGCTGCCGCTTGGCGATGTTAAATATTCCCGACGGAAGCGGAAATAAACCTCATATTCGTGATCGACCAATTTGATGCGCGTCGGCATATCCCAGGCGCGATTCACAAAGTTGGGATACATCCAGATACTGAGAATATAGCGTCCGAGTGATGCCCCGCTTTCGCGATCAAACAACTCAATATCCACCGCCGGGGCATTGCGTGCTCCGGTGGCACCGCTCACTTCGGGTTGTTCACCCACATAGAGCCGCGATCCGTACCCTTCGTATTGCGGATAACCGCTTCGAATGCCCGCAGGAATGGAATCCAGCGGTTGCGGTCGGGTGGAGTTCACAAAATAGTCATGCACTTTCACATCGAAGGGAAGCCCGTCCGAGCTGATCACATCCCCAACCTGGAGCAGGCGCTGCGGCAGAACCGTTACACTGTCGTGGTCGGGATTGGATTTATCCGTAAAGGCGATTTCCAGTTGTTGCGAGTGGTCAATATAGTTGACTGTTTCGCCTTCCTTAATCGTCATGGTGGCTTCAACCGCATACATGGCGGTCAAAAACTCGCCGACCATCAGGAACAGGATGCCGCCGTGCAGCAGCACCATGCCGGCGCGTTTGCGATAAAGCAGCACGCAGGCAATGTAGAAAATAACGGCCGCCAGCGTGCCGCGACCCAGACGAAGAAAGACCCGCCAGAATGCGTCATCTTCCGTGGCGGCGACCGGTGCTGTGCCCCATCCGAACATTACGCCCAGGGTCACCAGTACGCCGAGTGCAAGCACCACCAATCCCGCGATACGCCGTCCGCCGTTAACCTGAACTTTAAAACTGGCCCAGTGCACCATCACCAGATTGATGGTCAACAGCCAGCCAATCAGGAACCCGCCGGGAAACGGCAACCGGATATCGGGAACATCCCACGATCGGGGAAAGAAAACCGGCAGGTCAATCCAGGCGATCAGACAACGGAAATATTGGTCGACCACCGTCCAGATGCCCTTATCCACCTGCGCCAGCGTGCCGGCAAAAACCAGCACCATACTCAGCGAAAGCAGTACAACCGTCAGTTTCAGCGAGAGGAAAAAATCAACGATTTTTTTCATTAGTGGTTGTGGCCTTCAAACTGAATGGATTCAAGAAAGCCACGAATTTCAGACGCTTTGGCCTGCAGCTCATCAACCGATCCCTTGGCGGTGAAGTACCAATAACTAGGCGAAAGGTCGATAATGGCCGCAATGATTCCCTTCCCGCCCTCTTCGTTATAAATCTCAATGTAGCTCACCTCATGACCACCGGCGGTGAAAACCTGCACGTCTTCAGTAATTTCTTCCGCCGAAACATCTGGCAGGCCTACCTGACCGCGCCAACGGTTAACGTTGCTGGGCACATCGCCCACGGAGAGAGAGGTCAGGTAAAAATCGATCGCGGTGCCTTCGATGGAATAACTGGCCTTGCGCATGCCGGAGCCGGGATTTTCCGTCCATCCGTCCGGAAGGTCGGCCGTAAACCCGGGACTGGCCGGTGCTTGTGCGGTCATGGCAGCATGGGCGGCCATCACAGCCTGGTTATCCGCGTCCGATCCCATCATATTAGAAGCTGGCGCAGCGGCGGGTGCGGCAGCTTTTTCCTTGGGCACGACATAGCTTACGGTCTCTTCTTTCCCGCAGCCCGCAATAAAAATGGATGATCCAATGAGCAGTAAAACACTAAATTTCATGGTCAGATTCCTTATATGAAAAGTTGAGCGAATATAGAAATCCAACCCCTCGATGTCGACTAATATTATAATGTTTAAGGTCTATCCAACTTGCATTCCCGCCCGTCGTTGCCTATGTTTCCGCGTTTTGCAGGAAGTATAATATCTGCCTAGCCAAATAATACAGGCTTTGATCTACTGATTTACAAAGAAAGCACCATGACAGAATTAGAACAGAATCATAGTGGCATCCATATCAACCTCTTCCTGAACGATCGCCCGTGCCTGGTGGTTGGCGGCGGGAAAGTGGCCCTGCGTAAAATCATGTTACTGCTCGACTCCGGCGCTCTGATCACCGTCGTAAGTCCGAACGTCTGCGAAGAGCTTGCTAAACTGATTCAGCAGGAAAAAGTTCGCCATATTGCGCGCCGCTTTGAAAACGACGACGTTGCAGGCAGCACCATTGTGTATGCCGCAACGAACAGCCGCGGCGTAAACCGAGGCATTCTTGAAGCCTGCCGGGAGCGGGGTGTTCTCTGCTGCTGTGTGGACGGAAACTGGGCCCAAAGCGATTTTACCACACCGGCCATGACACGGCACAATCAGTTGACTCTGTCGGTCTCCTCCGGCGGAAAAGACTGCCGCCAGTCCAAAATGGTGAAAAACAGCCTGGCACGTCATCTTAAAATGATGGATGCCGCTCACCTCGTCGTCGTCGGCACCGACCATAATCATCTGAACGTTGAAGAACGTGAACCCTTTCATCTCACCGGCCATCGTTTTGAGCGCGCCGGATTCATGATTATGCAGCTGTGGGGTATCCACGAATTTATGGTCCTGAATACGTGCAACCGGGTGGAAATCATCGCAGTCGTCTCGCAGGAAACGGCGGAAAACGGAATTTTGCGGCACATCCTGGGCTTCACGAATCTCAAGGAAGATAAGTTTTACATTAAGGAAGGCTGGATGGCCTTCAAACATCTCTGCCTGGTCACCGCCGGTATGCTCTCGCAAACACCCGGTGAAAACCACATTACCGCACAGATGAAGGAAGCGCTGGAAACCGCAAAACAGCGCGGGTGGGCCGGCAACATGACCCAGGAATGGATCAATTCGGCTCTTCATATTTCCAAGGCCATCAAAAATGATGTGGCCCCCCTGCTCCATAGTTACGAGATCGAAGACCTCGCCCTCCGCTATCTGGAAGCACACGGCAAGAATCTATCCGAATCCACCCTCATGGTGCTCGGCGCAGGGATGATCGGCAAAGGCCTCGTGAACGACAGCCTTCCAAAGATTGGAAAAATCATTTGGTGCTACCACGTCAACAAACCGGAACTTCCGGCGGGTACTGAAGATAAAATTGAACTTTGCACCTTTAACGACATGAAAAACCGCATCACCGATGCCGACATCATCGTCAGTGCCACCGACGCTCCCGGCCATATTCTGCACATGGCACACGCCCCGTTTTTTAATCAGGAACGGCCCGTCGTTGTGATCGACCTCGGGATGCCGCGCAATATCGATCCCGAACTCGATGACCTTTCGTCCGACGTCACCGTCGTCGATCTCGATGGCTTGAAATACTGGTATCGCCGTGAACTCGCCGATATGGATGAAGTACTGACCCGCAGCCGTGGCATCGCCACCGCCAACAAGGATCTCTATGACAAGATCGCGAACAGTTTTAAAGGCGGGAACGCGACCGAGTAAAAAAAACAAACACAAAGGCACCGGGAACACAAAGCCCGACACATCCCGCAACTTAGAGTTCTTCATGTCTTCGTGTTTAAAAAAGGTAGCAGCACATGCCAGCAGATCAAACAGTATTTAAAGCAGGCACCCGCCCCAGTTCGCTGGCCCTCACACAGACCCGCGACGCACTCGACCGAATGGAAGGCATGCTCGAAGGCATTGCTTTCGAGATGCTTCCCATCACCTCCGTTGGCGACACCGATCGGACCACCGACCTGCGCGAAAGCCCGGCCGATTTTTTCACCCGCGAGCTCGACGAAGCCCTGCTCAACGGCGAGGTTGATATGGCCGTGCACAGCGCCAAAGATCTTCCGGTTCCAATGCCGGGAAAGATCGACTGGTTCTGGCTGCCCTGGCAGGAAGAACCCCGCGACTGTCTGATTCTTTCCAAAGGTCGGAAAGTTAAAGACCTGCCGGATAATCCCGTCATTGGTGTCAGTTCCGAACGGCGCGAGGCCTATTGCCGGAACCGCTTTCCGTTTGCCATTCAAAAAAATATACGCGGCAATATTGAAGAGCGCATTGCGCAGGTCGACAGTGGCGACTTTGATATCTGCGTCATGGCCGGAGCCGCGCTGAACCGCCTCAACCTGCGCGACCGGATCACTGAATGGATTCCGCTCGAAGAACTCGAAGTGCCTGAGGCGCAGGGCTATCTCGCCATCACCTTCCGCGAAGGCGACGAACGCATGATGGCCCTTCGCAGCCTTTTCATGCACGCCGTCACCTTTGCCGGCGCCGGTGTCAGCAATAAAGAGCTCTGCACCATCGCCACCTTGCGTGCGTTAAAGCAGGCCGATATCTGCCTCTACGATTCCCTCATCGACCATTCTCTGCTCGATGAACTGCCCTTGAATGCAGAGGCCATCGACGTCGGAAAGCGCTGCGGTGCGCACAGCAAAGAACAGCACGAAACCACCAAACTGATCTGCCAATGTGTGCGGCAGAGCAAACGGGTGGTGCGTCTGAAAGGTGGCGACCCAGGCATCTTCGGCCGCCTCGCCGAAGAAACAGAAGCGCTTGAAAACCTGGGAATTCCTTTTCGCGTCATTCCCGGCATCAGTGCGCTGCAGGCAGCCACTACCGGCACCGGAATGCTGCTGACCCGCCGGAATGTTTCGCGTGGATTTGTGGCGCTCACGCCTCGCAAAAGCGGCGGAGCTCTGGCCCGTTGCGACGGCGAAATGAAAAACCAGCTCCCGGTCATCTACTACATGTCGATCCGGGCCATGGAACCCATTGCTCAGCAGCTGATTGCCGACGGCCGTTCGCCCGACACACCCGCCGCAATCATCTACAATGCCGGCGGCGAAGATGAGCAGATTTTCAAAACCACTCTTGAATGGCTACCCGATCATGCGCAGAAACACTGCATTAAACAGCCGGGCCTGATTATGGTGGGTGAAAATACCGCTTTCGGCTACCGCACCGACCTCGGAGCGCTGCAGGGTAATAAGATCCTGCTCACCTGTTCTGAAGCCATTCAGCAAAAGGCCGTAGATCTAGTCCACGACCTGGGCGGGCGCCCGGTTCAGTATCCGCTGATTAAGCTGAAGACCCGCTATGAAGATGCGCAAAAGCTCGCCCCCATTGGCTCCTACGATTGGGTCGTACTCACCTCCCCCACTTCCGTCCGCTGCTTCATGGAGCTGCTTAAGAATACGCAAACCGATCTGCGTAACATCCCGCGCCTGATGGTCTGCGGCAAAGGAACCGCCGATGAACTGAAACCACACGGTCTCTACGTCGATGCGCTTCCCGAAAACGGCTATAGCGCCGAAGGCCTTATGGAAGTGGCCCGCAATGAAATTGAGCCCGACGATCAGATCCTCCGGCTGCGGGCCGACAAAGCAGGCCCCCAGCTCGCCGAAGACTTGCGCAAACTTGGCGCCGAGGTTGACGACTTCATCATCTATAACAATGAACCAATCGTGCACGACGAGCTGCCGAACTTTGATGCCGTCTTTTTTGCCAGCGCATCGGGCGTTGAATCCTTTCTAGTGCAATGGGGATTCCAATCATTGGAAAACAAAACGATTGTCGTCATTGGCAGCCCCACCGCGCACGCGTTGGAAAAACAGGAACTATCGCCCGATGTGATCGCCAAAGAAGCGACCATTCCCGGAGCCATTGATTCGCTCGCATCGTTCTTTGTCAGCGAGAAGTTAAGCAACTAGCTTTTTTGTTTTTTGCACCTTTACTAACCACGGGTGCCGATGTAGGAGACTTGTATGTATTTCCATCGGGTAACTCTAATTACAGGTCTCGCAGGATGGATCGCGCTCTCTTCGTATGCCGTCACGCTTTCAAACATCGTTGATGGCGTTTCCGAGGGGAGCTATTCCAACTTTCACGTCAATCTATTTGTATCTGATGGCGACAGCCGCGGCTTCAGTACGAATGACAACCCGCGCGTACCACTCCCTCAGCACGATCTGGCACGAGACTATATTCACTCCAATTTCCAAGCCATGGGCTATGACACATGGCTTGACCCCTTCGACTTTACCTATACGGCGGATGTCGTCGATTATAACTATACTAACTGCAATAACATCGTTGCCGTGAAATGGGGAGTTGGCGGAACAAATGTCTATATTCTGGGCGCGCATTACGACTCGGTTGATCTGGGAAACCTCCATACGACAGCTCACAGCCTGACCAATTCCGGCCCGGGAGCTGACGACAACGCCAGCGGAACTGCGGCCCTTTTAGAGGCTGCTAAAGCAATTAAAGATTATATATTCAAGGACACGATCGTCATTGTCGCCTTTGATGCTGAGGAGAAGGGATATCAGGGGTCGATCCATTTCAAGGATACTTATCTCACAACCTCAGCACCGGGAACAAATGCTCCCCCCTTTTTAATATCCTCCATCAGGGCTATGGTTAATCTCGACACCATTGCTTATAAAGATACAAACACATCAGATTACGTCGTAATTGGCAGTGCTGGCTCCCCTAATTCGATATCTTTTGCCTTGGCAGACGCAGTATCAGCATACACTACTCTGGAACCCTATATGGCAGGCGGTTATAATTTGAGTGACCATAAAATCTTCCAGGCCGCCGGCATTGATTCCGTCCAGTTAATCGAATACGACTTTGACAATTATTCAAACTTTCCAGATCCAGGAAAAAATTTATATTACCACACCGACGGGGATTCAATCGATTCCCCCAACTACATCCATTACGATTATGCTACCGAGATTACGAAGGCAGTCGTTGGAGCCTGCTGCAATTATGCCACGCCCATTCCTCCCGCCACGCTTTCGCAAACCGTGATCGCAAGCAACACGGTTTCCGTGAGCTGGATGAGTGCTCCGTATATTGAATACGACCTTCTTGGGACAAGCGATCTCGTCAGTTCCAACGGTTGGGAATTCATACAGCATGTCCCTTCAACGAATACGACGATGTTGCTTTCCGTTGAGTTGAGTCTGGAAGAAACCACGCAGCGCCTGTTCAGAGTTGAAAGTAAATAGCCAAAAGGCAGTATGCGGAATCTTGCTTATATTTTCCTGATTATCATCCCCCTGCTCGCTTCCTGCAGAAACCCGCAGTTAATACGTTCTGAAGTCCCTTCGAAAGTTTCCTCCCGAAGTTATGAACAGTTTCATCAAAGTCTATTTGTATCCGACGGCAACAGTCGCGGTTTCACACACAGCGGGGAGTTGCGTCGCCCCGCCTATCAGCACGATCCGGCCAGGGAAATCATTGCCGCAAACTTTCGGGACATGGGTTACATCACATGGCTGGATGCTTTCAGTTTTGAGAAGTTCGGTGCTGTTTACACCAACTGCGCCAATGTGGTGGCCGTCAAACGGGGAACCACCGGGAAACGTATCCATATCATCGGCGCGCATTATGACACCGTCGATTCGGCACACGCCCAGGTGACCCGCTGCCCCGGCGCCGATGATAACGGGAGCGGCGTGGCAGGCCTGCTCGAAACGGCGCGGATTATTCAGAATGAACAGTTCCGGGATACCATCATATTTATTGCCTTTGATGCGGAGGAAAAGGGGTCGTATGCAAATGATGGCCCCGGGTCTCCCGGCGCTCTGCATTTCATTAACACGCACACCACCACAGAACCTTCTAAGGTCAGTACAAACACATTTCTCCGCTCCGGGATCATAGGTATGGTCAGTATCGATATGATTGGCTATGACGATGCCGCATCGCCACCCTTTGTTGTGATCGGGAGAAAAAGTTTTCGGGGCTCTTCCGTTGGAAACGATTTAGAACGTTCCATAGAGATGTATTCAGACCTTATTCCCTTCCAGGCCTACGCATACAATCAAAGCGATCATATGCCCTTTCATCATGCAGGAATCGACGCAGTGCAGCTGATGGAATACGATTTCAAGGATTACTGGAACCGAAACAACAGTTTAATGACTGAAAATCCGCACTATCATACCGATGCCGATTCCATTGATTCTCCAGACTACATTTCATATGACTACGCAGCGGAGATCACAAAATGTGTTGTGGGCTACCTGTGCAATCAGGCCGGCTTGATCCCATTCCAGGGGCAGGAACCGTAAACCCGCTTCAGAATGTCATTTGCCCAGTGCATCTGTCTCTGTAAAGTGCGCCCATGATTTCTCTCGATCCAGTACCAACCCCGCAGGCTGCGGAACTGACCGACCGCTTTTTTGAGCCGGGCGGTCTGCTGGAGCAGCATTGCCTGGCCGCGAAGATCGACTTCGAATTGCGCCCCCAGCAGCAGAAGATGGCCCGGGCCGTGGCGGATGCCGGCGGATTCAGCCGCCATCTCGCCGTCGAAGCAGGCACCGGCGTCGGGAAAAGTTTTGCCTATCTGGTTCCGCAGATCCTGACCGCGCTTGAACATGACACCCGCTGCGTGATCGCCACCTACACGATCACCCTGCAGGAACAGCTGATGCACAAGGATATTCCCTTTGTGCGCGAAGCACTGGGTCGCGATTTTAAAGCGGTGATGGTGAAAGGCCGCTCCAACTATCTCTGCCTGCTCCGGCTTCAACGCGCACGCCGGGCCAGCGGCGATCTGTTCGATGCCACGCGATCGCAGCAACTTGACGATATCTACGCGCTCGCACAGGCCCGCAATCTCGGCGACGGCAGTTATCAGGAATTGGAAGAACAGCCAGACCATGAAGTCTGGGGAACGATCTGTGCCGAGCATGGTAACTGCACCGGCAAGCGATGCCCGTTTTATAAAGAGTGCTACTACATCAACGCCCGTCAGCAAATGATGGATGCCCAGGTGCTGGTGGTGAACCATTCCCTCTTCTTTTCCGAGCTCGCCCTGCGCGCCGAAGGCGCGGCCATGCTTCCGCCCTACGGCTATGTGGTGTTCGACGAAGCCCACCAAATGGAACAGGTGGCCTCATCTCATCTGGGGCTCCGCCTCTCGCTCTACCAGATCGAATACTGGCTGCGCCGGCTGCACAGCGAAAAGCGGCGCGGCATTCTCTCGGTCCTCAAAGACGGTAAAGGCACCTTCATGGCCGATCAGGTCCGCGAGGCCGCCGACACCTTTTTTGAAGCCGTAAAAAACCATTTCAAACTCGGCCCGCAAAAAACACAGCAGCGCGTCTTTGATCCCCCGCCGATTGAAACCGACCTGCCACTTAAAATGACCAACCTCTGCGGGCATCTCAAAGGTGTCACACAAACCACCGACAACGAGGATATTCAGGCGGAGATTAAATCGCTGCGCAACCGCGGCCTCGAACTGCGCGACGCCATTGAATCGTTTCTCAGGCAATCGCTCAAAGGCCACGTCTATTGGGTGGAGGTTCAGGGACGCCGCCGCCTGCCGGTTCTGTTCTCCGCACCGGTGGATGTCGGGCCGATTCTGCGGGAAGTTCTATTCGAAGAGATCCCCTGCGTCGTGATGACCAGCGCGACGCTCGCCGTTGGGAATAACCTCGAATATTTCCGCCACCGCGTCGGGGCCAACGACTGCCACGAGCTGCAGGTCGGCTCGCCCTTCGACTATTCCAAACAGATGCAGGTCCAGATCCCGATCAACATGCCGCCGCCGGCCGCCAGCAACTTCGAAGACATGGCCACCAAGGCCATCAAACATTTTGTAGACGAAAGCCGGGGCCGCGCGTTTGTGCTCTTCACCAACAGCCGATTCATGCGAAAAGTCGCCGACGAACTCCGCTTCGACTTCGAGCTCGACGGCTATGAATTTCTCGTGCAGGGCACCGGCATTCCGCCGAAACGCATGCTCGAAAAATTTCGCGATCACGATGCCGCCGTCCTCTTCGGCCTCGACCGCTTCTGGATGGGAGTCGATGTGCAGGGCGAGGCCTTGAGCAACGTCATCATCACCCGCCTGCCCTTTGCCGTACCCGACCATCCGCTCATTGAAGCGCGATTCGAAGCCATTGAAGCACGCGGCGGAAATCCATTCAAAGAATACTCCCTGCCCGAAGCCGTACTGAAATTCCGCCAGGGCGTCGGCCGCCTGATCCGCAGCGGCAGCGACTACGGCACCGTCACCATCCTCGACAGCCGGATTTACAACCAGTGGTACGGCCGCCTCTTCCTCGAATCCATCGAAGACTGCCCCGTTGAACAGGTCGAAGTTCCCGATCTTGGATCCAGCACATAGTGCAGCCCACCCCGGTACAGCCTGCAGTACATACCGGGCTCCGTGCGAATGCCATTTCCAATCATTGGAAAATCGGAGATCCATCGGTACCAGTAGAGTCTGGGCCCAGGGCAGCTACAATTAAAACGAGGTCATTATATTCTGGAGGATGGCGATTGCGCCAACCCCGCCGAACGGCGTAAGCACAGCCAGCAGAATTGGATTACTGCTAAGCGGAGAAAATGCACCCTGATTACACTCTCTGACCTCCCGCAGATAAAATTCAATGTCTGATCTATCTGACCTTGAATTCAATAGCTCATAGTTCAGTTCATTAATTGAAATTTTTTGAGCCTGCCGGGCTTTATAGCGCAGATAAACCGCCGCAAAAAGCGAACCGAAAACGGTCAGACTCACAACAACGATCAATGGAACCGGCCAATCCCACAAATCTATCTTTTCATAGCGGGCCAGTATCAAAAGCAGCAGCGCAACGAATGGATAGATCACCTGACGACCCGTTGTTTCTGTTACCCGGCCGATTAAACGAACTGTCTTGATATGCTGTAAGGGCAAATCCAATACACTTCCATTTTTTTCAACCCATGGGCAGGGCTGAAAGCGTCCTTTTGTATAGGTATACAGATTGGCAACAAAGCGCGCACACCGGAGCTGGCTGTAAATAGTAATCACACAAAGCATCGTCATAGCGATGAGCGACAATTGTAATGTAATCAGATGCGCTCCGAGAGCGCATTCACCGCGATAGGGTGTAAATGGCGCATCCATTCTCACAATGAAAGAGGAACACCGTCCATAAATCATTGTGATCACGAACAGAGAAAAATAGGCCCAGCCGATATTCCTCCGGGAACTGTAAGCCGCCCACAGCTCACCTATCGTGGAATATCCTTTGCCCTTGAGGTAGGGCCAGAAAAGCATCGTCCCGAATTTCAACTTATCCGAATCATCATGTGCGGGTGCGATGTCAAATTCGGCGGGTACCCGCATCTGATCCGCGCGAATAGAAAAATACATGCGCAGGATAAAATAGAGCGATACAATGAATGCCAGCAGACGAAGAATCAACGAGGGCCAAATGGAGATTCCGCTGGTGAGGGCGAGTGGTTCTCCAAGGTTGGGGGATTCTGCATTCTTCATGATGATTCCTCCCAGCCAACCACTGGCGATAAAACTGACCAGTAGAAAGATGAGCCAAACTACGGTATTGCGCTTCCCTCCCGGATTTTCCATTGCGGCACATAAATATCCCCTCAAGGCGAGTAGCAGAGCAGGTATGATCAACACGATAAAAAGGGTCCATAAAATCCGATTCTTATGATTTACCCAGCGGTTTTCAGGATTGGGGTGCAGTTTGAGAAATGCAGGGCCATCCGTCTGTTCATCCGGAGGCAGTTTCGAAAGGTCATAGGGACCATTTCGACCGATTTCAAATATACGGGGATTATACGCATCGATATTAAAAACCCACTCTTTTCCCATCAGCACCGAAATCAGGGTTGCATAGGTTGACGTCTGATAGGCATTCCGGAAGGGGGGCGTACCCTTTTGCAAATCCTCGTGCAGCTCGAGGCCGTAGCTGGAGCCAACAACGAGGCCGCGCGTCCATTTCAATTCGGACGGATGTGAAAAGCGCGCATCCAGATCGGTCGTAAAAAAGACGGCATCTGGCAGCTGCGGCCGCAGTGCCCGCAGGATCAGGAGCTTGTCATAAGGATCGCTTCCGAAGATGCCGATCGCCTTAATCTTCTTACCGCTATCTTTCATCACCTTAATACGACCAGTCAATCGCCTCAGATAATCATACTGACTGGGCCCATCGGGATATCGGAGATTCAGCGACTGGTGCACATTATTAAACGCATCCGTTTCTTTTTTTTCCCCGACCGGGACGGGAAGGTGTTTATTGCCGGGAGTCAGACCATCAATCCCCCTCAGATAATTAAACACATGTATGTTTTCCGGCCATATTCCCCTATTGTCCTCTTCTCCCCAAAGCTGACTGTATTCCAGTGCGAAACTCAGCGAAAGAGCCCGCGTAAAAAGCGAATCCCATTCCCCGACTAATACCACATCTGCGGGTTCGGGCACTTCGTCAGGATATATCGATTTACGAACCCTCGTTACAGGAGGAGGAAGCGCACCTCGCTGGACCAGCTCCTCCAACAGAGCCTGCACCACCACATTATCCCGATGAATCGTTCGGTTAAAATGGACGCCATGAAAGAGAAGCAGTTCTTCCCGCAACCCCACTACTCCTCGATCATTTTCTGTTTTCCAGGCTCTGGAAAGTTCTGCAAATGAACCTCCGAGTGAATTCGTTTTCGCCGCAACGGACAGGATTGCATAGTCAGCGGTTGCCCAGGGGGAGAAAACACTGAAATCCGGTTCCCCACTACCCGTTAACAAAATATCAGTCATGGGCGGCAGTCGATTAAGTTCGTTTTGCTCTCTGTGCCGAATGCTACACGCGAGTTCTTCTAACGCTTTTTGCTCCGTCTCTAAACTAGTGATCTGGCTATCTGTTTCCGCTTTCTTGACGCCATTTATAATGGAAGCTGTCAGCTCCTGGTTGACCTGCGATACTCCCAAGGCCTTGCTGTTATCACGAAATGCCACGTCAGCCTGTGCCAACTGCTTTAATTTTCTTTTCTCAAAGCAACTGTATTTCTTCACAATGTTGGTTTCAACAGCACTGATCAGTGTCTGGTAGGCTGCCTCTGAAGTTTTAATTTCATTTTGCACGGCCATGCTGAGTTGATTAAGGCGGGTTTGCTGGCGTGCATGACCGGCTCCCTGCAGGTATTCCTCCCTCGTCGCCAAGGCTGTTTCCACCTCATTCGAGACGATTCCTTCCACCAGCTTACACCATTGCAAATTGACCATTAACTCAACTTTTTTCTGGTCTTCCGACGTCCATAAAACCTGGCTGCTTTCCCCTTCATCCCGATGCTTCATATCGTTACGGCTTAAGGCCTCAAGTTGCATGGAAATGTTTTGCTGTTGAACTTGGCATCCCTCATCCAGACCCCGTAAATTCGTCAGCAGATGCTCCGCTTTTTTTGCTTCGAGATAGTCATGTAATACAACAGGCACCCCATTGGTATGCTCAGAACGGCTCTCTTTCTTTTGCTTTCCGAAGGTAATTAAATTAATCCCCTGCTTAAATGGGCGAATGACGTTCTGAATTAATGTTAGATCTCCTGACTCCTTAATACATGTCTGAAGGGCATTAGATGAAGCCACATAATTTGTGTCGGCCTTTTTAACCTTTTCCAGAAGACGAACCGGGTTCAGGTCGGGTTCATTCAGCAAGTCGGAAACCTGTTCCTTAGCCGACAGCTCTCGGACATCCACTTCCTTTCTGATAAGAGCCGCTTTTGAATCCAACCAATCAGCACTGCGCCTTAACACATACATTTCATCGAGCACCCGCAGGATATCGCTCGATGAGCGCGGCCCTATAATTCTGACCGTATAATCAATTTTCGTGTCCTCTGAAATCCCATCAAGAATGGCCTCTGTTAAGAGGTTGAAATCGGTCAGTGGTCCCTGTTTTGGAATTTCAATCGCCGTCGATCTGGTTTTCAGAAAATCATCTTCAACCCACAAAATACAGACATTCTTATAAGGTCGGCTCATGCTCTTTGGCTGAGAAAATTCAGGATCTTTTCCACGCCGGGACTCCGCATCCAGCATAAAGCTCTGCATCTTATTTCTGGAAAACCATTCATACGGAACCTGCAGCGTTCTGGTTCCAACCTCCAGCGATCCCACTCCTGTCATCATCGAATTATCACGATCATACCCAGCCACGTTAAGCGCCGCCAAAACTGCATAGCGCTGCTGGATTCGCCGCTCCTTGATTTCCGGATAATTCAGCCGCTCCATGATGATGGGAATGATCAGCGTATCCGATTTTTTCTTCGAGATGATAGCTGGAATGGGAGGCGCTAACGGGGGCGGACTATCTTCATCCTGAGCATCATTCCACCGCTCCAGAATCTCGACAGGATCTTCCCACAGCCGCGAGATCACCTTATTATCCTGCGGCTCAACAACCGGTATTTTTTCCAGCTCCGGCCTTTTAGATTGCAACGGCGACTGATTCTGAAACAGGACCCCGCCAACAATTGCTGAAAAAAGCAGCAGCAGGTTACCGAGCGGAATTGAATTCATTGTTCCCTGATTGTTCATGAGGGCCTCCCTTAAAAATACCAGCACGCATTTTTTATGAACTTCTAATCCCTTAGAAGTTTATCGGATTTTCGATATATTAAAAACATCAGAGCATAAACGCAAGTTCATGCATTCCTTTATTTTTTAAAATATCCCACATTTAAACCGACAATTTTTTAGCCACGTGGTTTACGCCCTTCCGCCAGTTTGAAAAACTTATGTGGCGCCCCGAGAGGAGATGGAGACCATTGCAGTTAATATCGGCTAAAGCGACGGGCTATCGGATGAAGACGTAGACTTTGAATTCCTTAGTACCTTTTTCACCGGCGAGCGGTTTGGGGCGGAGGCGGATATAGCCTCGGAAGTTTTCCATTCCAGGAGCTGGAATAATTTTCAGTGCGTATTCGCGGCCGGGCTGGACGGGTTCCAGCTCTGCGGAAATGGTTCCAAAGCTTGGAACAGCTTCGATGAGTTCGATGGCTTCCGCATAGTGATTCGTCAAAATAACGGTTTGCGGTTCGTACGTCTCCGCCCGATCCCAAATGACGCGACGAACGGAGGGCACGTAGCTTTCCGGTATTTCCACTTCTAAATCGAGGCGATAGGGTCTTTTGGAGGAATCGGCCGTGTAGACCTGAACATATTTCTTCTGCGTTCCAGTTCGTCCTCTCAAAGAAAAGGAGACCTCAACGGTTCCGCGCTCACCGGGCTGCACCGTACGTTTTCCAGACCTTGGAACCAGACATCCGCAGGAGCTATCAATCTTCACGATTTCCACCGCTTCATCGCCCACATTTTCATAGGCGAAGTGCAGCTCCACCGACTCCTGCAATGGATGCACCTGCGTTTTGATTCGCTCTTCTTCCCAGCGCAACCCCGCCCACACGGACGAAACCAAAAATAAGCTCCCTATGAGGCATCCAATCAATCTCTTCATGGCTCATAAATAGCGGTTCCCCATCACAAAATAAACTGCAAACGAAACCAATCAATTTTTGTAATAAACACCCACAGATACGCACTTTATTTTGAAAATAGGTACACTTCGTAATTATATATGATCCTAATATAGATTAGGTTGACAGCCTTCAACACGGGGAATAGGTTCGATGAGTTCGGAAGCGAAGAGGGGTTCTGATATCGGTCGTATCACAGTTCATTCAGCACCCTTTTGACTCGAAAAGGATTCTAAAATGAAAACGATCATCACGAATTTAATCTCCCGCCTATCGGTAGTGGGCATAGTTTTTATGCTCAGCGGTTTTTTTGAAAATTCCGCCTCGGCCATGACGGCCCGACCGCTGAATCAGGAGTTTCTGGATGCCACCCTACCAACCGATCTTTTCTGGCAATACGATTCAACCCTCGACGGCCGGATTGAACTGCGGGGCGACACGGCATCGACCGTGACCGATTATATCCCCTCGCAATATTATATCCCCTCGAATTGGACGGGAGGCAGCAGAGTACGAGGTAACTTTTTCCGTTGCGATCAAACCGCAGAATTAACCCGCCAAGGCTTTTATCTGGGCCGCTCTGTCAGCACACCCGTACAGTTTGTGGTGTATGAAAGCACTTCCGAAAACGGCACCTACAATCTGATCGCATCTGATTCGGTTACTGCAAGCGTGGGCTCGAACATGGTTTATTCCACGAGCCTCAATGCGGTTCTAAAGGAAAACCGCTATTATATGATCGGCATGGCTTGGGGAAATTCCTCCCAATACCGGACCTCGGGCTCTCATCCGCGTCTCACTTCATTCGGCGAATCGCTCAACGGCTTTGAGCTGAATTCCACCTACCCGGCAACCGGTACGATTACCAAGGGCAGCTCTTCATTTACCTACGTCCAATCGCTGGACGTGAGCACCAACATGGTCATGCGAATGGACGACAGCGTGAACGGCTCTGGGATTTCCACCAACAGTCTGGGCATTGTTTTTGGACTGGGTGGATACGATCCGCTCACCTTGAGCTTCAAACACCGCGCGGCTGGCGAAGAAGTTCATCCCGGCGACGGCCTCTTTCTCAGCGACGACAGCGGAAGCACCTTTACCAAAATTTATACCCTCCCGTCCGGCACCACCGCCTGGCAAACCTTCACGCTCGATCTCAACGTCCTCGCCGATGCGAACGGAATCTCATTAAGCGGCACCCCCGTGCTTAAATTCCAGCAGGTCGATGACTACGGCTGGCCGACCGACGGCCGGGAATTTGACGATATCCGCCTCTATTCCAATCCCGACATTTTATTGGATGATGCCGAATATGCGTCGGGCTCCTCTTCCAATGTCTGGAAAAAAGCGCTCGGAATTCGAACGCTTCCCGTCGATTTGGAGACGTGGCTGATCGGCGGTTTGAACACCGTTTCCTATCCCAGCACGCAGTATCGGATCTCAATTCTCGACGGGGCAACGACGGTCTATTCCAGCACCGTTTCGCACCCCGCAAACTTCCAAGGGTTGGAAACCGCCCAGGACGACTGGACGGCCAACCTTCAGGTTTCCGGCACCACGCATTTTCCAAAGAATGAATATACCCTAAAGGTTGAGGCCGATTCCTCCGGTCAGATTACGGAAGGCCGCGAAGACAATAACAGCAGAACCCTCCCGCTCGTCATCAACAACTATTCCGGCAAACTGTATTTCGACGACATCGAAACCGAAATCACCGTAACCGACTGGACCCGCACGTCCGACACTCACCACACCATCAGCGGAACCGGCACACTTTCGGGCTATGCCTTCACCTTCAGCGACCTCCAGGTCATTAAAGATCTGACCACGCTGGACTACACCATGAACCCCGCCGACTGGCAGACCATCAACGTCGATGTCCCGGACCAATTTGAGCAGCAGGACATCCGCTACACATTCGGGTCCCCCGTCCGACTCACGGCATCCGGAGGCACCGTGGATGTGGAAGTCCGGTTGCCTTCCGGACTCGGCATTGCCACCCACCAGACCTACATGATGGACTCCACAATCGCGTTCTATAATGTCCCGGTCGATACCGCGCTCAGCATGAACGCCTCCTTAACCCGCAACGCAAACTTCCAACTCTCGGAAGAAACTAAACCCCTCTGGATTGCCGCCACCTCCGCCACCTGGCATCCAACCCTTGGAACCTTTGAGTTCACCCGCGCTGGAAGCGTTGTCTGCACCCGCACCGCCGGGCATGATTTTCTGGAGAGCAACAGTTCCAATCTGGACACCCCGGATCTGGCACTCAAACGCTCCAACGCGGAATACTACCGCTTTGTCGATTCCGTCGATTCCGACATCTCTGTCAGCACCACCGCCAGCGAGGATGCACGGCTCACCACCACCATCAGTTTGAAACCCGGTGCATTTTCTCCTCACTTCCCCTACGGCCCGGAAATCGGCTGGAATTATAGTAGCCAGATCGTATTGAAGGATGACTTGATTGACTCCGGCAGCGTGCTGGACTCTCCCAAACCGCTTTCCATCTCCTACGCCACGACCAGCGCAGAAGCGAGCTGTTCGGCTCCCGCCAATCCAAAAATCATTAACCTCAACCCCAACGATAATTTCATAACGTTCAGTAAAGACGGCGGGCTCAATCTCCCCGTCTACTTCTCCTATTCCGACATCCTCTGGGGACTGGGACAAAACGGAAAATATGCACAGGAAGCTTCGGGCTTTAATAACGGCCGCTTTTATATGGCCGGGCATTTCATCCGGAATGATCAATCCCAACTGTCCTCCACCTTAAACAGCGGCCCCGCCGTGATCCTCCTGTCCGGCATTCGCCCGGATACCGGCGATTTAGAACGCCCCGGCCACTATTCCAGCAACGAAGATTATCGCGCCGGACTCGCCGATTATGCCGGACTGAATCTGCGCGCCTCAAAGAATCCATCGCATGCCGCCCGCTCGGTCCTTGGCGGAAAACAAACCGATTACTGGCTGCAAACCGAACGCTCAAAATATTACGTCCGCCCCTCCGGCGTCACCGGCATTCACGAAGCCGTGCCCTACAGTTTCCCAAAGACGCTTGAGATTTACGGCTATCTGCATCAGTTCGATCAATACGGATTGTCCTACCTCTCCGGCACGCCGGTAGACAGCCGGACCGACGGATTGGTGGTGCTGCCGTACCCCTCCAGTTTTGATGTGGAATACGACGGGCTTCGCTTTGACCCCCTCGGGGAAATTCTCGGCGGAGAACTCGCCAATGCCTCCGACAAATTGATGGCCTACTGGAATGCGGTCATCGATCCGCGCACCTTCTTTTATGCACCGACCGAAGCAAGCACCTGCGCGAACAGTGCCCGCGTGCTCTGCCTCGGCATCACCACCGCCTGCGCCAATATCGACGGAACGCTGGCGGGCGTTCTCGGCTTCCTGCCCGATGGAAACCTCGCCAACGAAGCGGCCGGCGTCCAGAACGTCGATTCCCGGTTGAGCCTGCCCGATCGGATTCAGCTGGATGGTCCCGGCAGCGAGGCCTATCACTTCACCCCCATTCTCTCCGCCTACTACAACGACTACGAAAATCGCGGAGCCGGTTCTTCCGATATCGGCTGGATCAACCTTGCCGGCGCGCTGGACGTCGCCTTCTTCGACGACCTGAATGTGCTCTTCCACACCAGCGCCAGCACCAACAGCACCACGGCCCCGATCTATATGACTGGCGGGTTTTCCGACGATTCCAACTTTACGTTTCACGTGAATCCACAAGACTTCGATCCGCTGAATGCCGGAAAACCTTCCGGCGTCATCATCGATGATTTCCGCTATCCGTATACCGATCAGTATCGCGTGCGGGCGCAGAAAACCTGGCTGGAAATTGTGGAGTTTGATTATCCGCTCGACTGGTCCACCTCCACCAAATCTTTCCAATCAGCCAATCCCGTCGAAAACGATATTGTGATCCTGCAATTGGAACACCAGGCCGACTATCTCAGTGCCGACCACGCCGAACTCTCCTTCGGCATTCAGTACGACGGACTGCCTCAGATCAACATCGCCAACATGGCCTTTAATGCCATCGACGAACAAACCGGCATGGCCTCGGCGGTGCTGAACAGCGTGAACAGCAATTTGTTCCAGACCATTTTTTCCGGGCTGACGCGGTTCGACAGCCTGCTCGCCGATGTACCGGAAAAACTGTTCGAACCCATCCTCGAACAATCGGTCGACCCGATTGTGGATCAGCTTTATACCCAGCTGAATAGTGCCTATGCCAGCGCGCCGAATACGGATTATTATTCGGGGCTGATTGAGGGCTATGTCGCCGGCCCCATCGGATCGGTTCAGCAACAGCTAGAGGATCTGGCCGACACCACCGGCAACGCCGTTAACATGCTCGACGAAATTGACGGGCATCTGGAGCAGGCCATGCGGGTGATCGATGCCTTCGTCGACACCGTGGAATATGATCCGCTGACCGGACAACAACTGGCACAGCCCGTTTCCGGCCTGCTGAATCTGCAAGGAACCCAATTCGAATTCCTCGGCGATCTCGCCGCCGGAATCATCGGCACCCTGGCCGCCGACCTCGCCAACGAACTCGCGGGCGAGCTCGTTCCCGAACTGAATGAAACCCTCGAAGAACTGAAACCGGCTTTGGATACCGCCCGCGAATATCTCACCGAAATCCGGTCCGTCATCGAGGAAGCCCGCACGCAATTGGCCGACGGCGAATCGTTTGCCCGGGAACTGCAAAATGCACTCGACCCTGCGCAGCTGCAGGCCGCCATGGACGCGGCGGTGAGCGATCTCACCCAACAGTTTGATGATCTCCAGGCGGCGGGCGATCTGCTGGAGGAATACACGGCGGAAGAAATTAAAACCATGATCCGCCAGTCCATTGAGGATCAGTTCTATGCCTCCCTCGCCTGCTGTAATATCCAGCAGATTATCCGCAGTCGGCTCTACGATGTGCAGGCTTCTGTGCAAACGGCCATCGACGGCGTGTTCCAACAGGTCAACACCGCCATTAAAGGCGTCATCGGCGAATACCTGACCGCAATCGACGAAGAGATCAACGGCATGCTCGGCGACCTTTCCGATCTGGTCGGAGCCGGACAGATCGACGGCTACGCGCATATTAAACACGACTCGCTGACCGAGCTTCGGCTGGACGGGGCCTTCCAGTGGAAAGTACCGGAAGAAATGGAGTTCGAAGCCTATATGATTATCCGGCAGTTGAATGCCGACGGCTCGTCCAGTTGCGGACTGCCCGGCGACAATGCCACCGAAGTCATTCTCGGCACCGACGATGTCGGGCTCAGCTGGGTTGGCTCCGACCTGCGTGCAAAAATCAACACCAAGTTTGCCTTCGCAACCGGTCCCTTCAAACCCATCGGCCTGGCAGGTGCTTTTGAAATGACAGAAGGCACCGTCAACTTTGAAGCCTTCAAGATCACCGAGCTCTACGCCGCCGCGGCCTTTGGCGCCCGGGAGAACTATCTCTCCGCCGCCCTGCGCTGCGAAATGACCAGCTTCGAAGTGGAAGGCGGCGTCTTCTTCGGGCGGACCTGCAGCCTCGATCCCTTTGCGTGGGATCCCGATGTGCAGGGCATTCTCGGCGACCCGCCGTTCACCGGCGTGTATGTCTATGGCGAAGGCTGGATGCCCATCGTGGACTACGGCTGCCTCTTCCGCATCAAGGCTGGCGTCGGCGCGGGCATGTTTGCCTTCCTAGAAGGGCCGATCGGCGGGAAAGTGTTCCTCGGCGCGGAGGGCGAAGCCCTTTGCGTGGTGGGCGTGCGCGGCGAAGTGACGTTGGTCGGCCTGAAAAATGGCGACCTCATGCGTATGAAAGGCAAAGGCAAAATTTCCGGCAAAGTCGGGCCCTGCCCCTTCTGCGTCAAATTCAGTGCAAGCGCTGAAATCACCTATGAAAACGGCGCGTGGGATGCCGATTATTAGAGGATCATTATGATTGGAAACAGCATGTTAAAAGCGGGCCTGAACGCGGTCGTTTTATCCGTAACGATGGCGGTTGCGCTCCAGCCCCGGTCGGCTGAGGCGCAGAATAATCAGGGGCTCGGCGATATGATATTCACCGCCGGGACGGTAACCACCGACGCCAACGGGCGGGACTGGGCGTATCTCAGCTGGATGGCCACCGACCTTTCGATGCTGCTGGGCGTGCAGTACGACATCTATGCCAAACCGGGCGACTTCGACGCGGCGATTCCCTACGAACTGAAGGGCACCGCGCAACTGCATACCGACCCGCAATCAATCACCGTGCTGAACGGTCAGGCCGTAAATCTCGGACAGGATTTAAACCACCTGGAAGATGTCATCGACCAGTTGTTTGCCGAAGCGGTGCCCGCCGGCAACCTGCCTTTGGGAGAAAAAATTGCGGCCGTCATCGATGGTTCGATTGAAGACACCCAGATGTTTCAAAACATCGTCTTTATGTCGCAGGCACATCCCGCACTGACCTTCGCGCTGGGCCGCGGGTTTGCCTGCCGGTTGGAGACTTCAGGCATTACCAGCTTCGAAATTCGGGACCGCAACACCGGCGAAATCATCGGACGGGTCAGTGTGGATGCGGACGACCCGCTGGTTCTTCCAGCGCCCGGAACCCTGACGCAGGTTTATGACACCTCGCCGAAAGGGCATCTGAATATCCGCCTGCGCTGGGAAGTGCCCGATGCGTTGCGGCGGCTTTCGCTCATGCAGTTCGGATATAACCTGTATCGCATGGACTATAGCTTTGCCGTGAATAACGGATTCGATGGAACCCCGCCAAGCACCGCCTTATTGCAGGAACTGACGCAGGCGAACCCACAGGTGAAACGGGTGAATAATCTGCCGGTTCTGCCGGATGAAGATGCGGTCGAGGCCGACACCTATTTCTTCATTGATGACAACGACGGGCTCAGCGGCGGCACTCCCTTTGTGGATGGCGAACAGTATGTTTATTTTGTCACTGCATTGGATCTGCTCGGCCGCGACGGCGAGGTCTCTGACGGATTTGTTGCGGAAGTCTGCGACCGCGTTGCGCCGCGCGTTCCCAAAGATATCCGCACCCGTGCACTCTACACCTTTGATGAATCGGATGATCCCGTTCAGTCCATAGAGATTTCATGGGATCAGGATCCCAATGCCGCAGAAACCCAAGCATATTATGTGTATTGCTTCGACAGCATCGCTTCCATGCAGGCCAATGCCGCAAATGAATTCTTCGGGCGCATTGCCGGGCCGATTGCCCGGCAGGAAAATACGGATCGACTCTCTTATACAAACACGCTAACGAGCGCTGATCAGGACCGCACCTATTGGTACACGGTGCGGGCCATCGATGATGCAACGTGCGGACCCAACCTTTCGCTGAACAGTGCTCCGATTCACGGCGGCATTCACGATTGGGAAGGGCCGGAGGATCAGGGCGAAGCAAACGTTCGCATCTATGCAGAAACGCTGAATTGCCGTATCGATAAATTTGCCACCACCTCCAACCATCCGAATTACGATTTGGAGATGAACTGCATCCGCACCAACGCCGGCGTGGAATGGGTTGAATTTTCCTATGCGCCCGGCGAAAACAGCGGACAGCCGCAATTTGCGCCGGCCACCTTCGCGGGCCGTCACTATTTCGGGGACAGTCCGGAAGTTAAGGTGCAGGTGAAGCTGCCCGAAGGACACCCCGGCTATTACACGGTCTATTGCCGCGTCGGGAACGGAATGAAAACCAGCGATGTTGCGCAGGGGGTCTGCAGTGTGCAGGAAACCGGCATTGCCAATTTTATCAGCGGAGCCACCTACGGCTATACGGATGATTCCGGCGAGGGGCCGCATATCACCAACACCGGATTGCCCTACTTCCCCATCCTGCAGGTTGAAGTTCCGGACGGCGCCGGGGAGTATCGTTTTTACAGACGCGTCAACAACGGACCGCGTACGCTGATCGGTCAGGGCGAAACCACCAATGCAGTTACCATCATCGAAGCCGATGAACAGGCCTATATCGCGAACGGCGGAAGCATTTGCTACTACTACCAGTTCTTCGATTTCAATGGAAACCCTGGCCCGATGACGCTGATTGACTGCGTTGAAATCGCGCGGGCGATGGCCCTGCCCATTCCGGTTTTAAATCCGATTGAAAGCAGTGGAACTGAAATGGCATCGCCGGGATTGGAAGCCAGTTGGTTCTGTGCCCCGCAGGGTATTGAACGATTTGAAGTGGCCGTGCACAAAGCTTCGGGCAGTGCGCTTTCGGCCACGTTCAGCCCGGAACTTCGGGATATCGAAAACAACGGCATCACCAACTTTGTTGATGTCATATTCAACGGAGCCGTGACCAACCTCGATTGCCAAACGTACATGACCGGCCGCGTCGGCGCCAATTTCGGGCTGCCGGATCATCCGGAATTTTTGATTACCGCCGGAATTGAACTGGGCGCAGAATATATTCTGATGGTTCGCGCCACCGGCCCCAACGGCGAACGCGGAACGTGGAGCGAAGCCCAAACCTTCGTCTGGTCGCCCACATTGACGCCCGGCCCGGATGTGCCGTGGCCCGCCCGGAATCTTCCGCCGGTTGAGGATGCACCGTTCCATCCTGATGTACACGCAGAACTGCTCGTCCCCGATGGATATGACCTCCTGCCTAATCCGATCTACCAAGGAATCAATGAACCCCGCATCGGCATTCAGATCGGAAGCCTTCCCTACCGGAACTTTTTAAAACCGCCGTCGATTGGAAATATTCGAATGAGCAAAACCGGCAACCCGGAAGCCTTCCTCTACACCAATGCCGATGGCGAAACCGTCTTTCCCTGCGCGCTCTATCGCGTTCAGGTAGACTCGGCGCAATACCCCGATGTGGACGGCGATGTGGCGCAGGTTTCCGTCCTCATGGAAGCGTTGGCCTGGGGAGACGGATCGAGTGAAACCGTGATTTTTGATCCCTTTGTGGCCGCCGCACGCATGAGCACGGATGCAGACTGGGGCCTCTACCTGCTCGACACCCATCCCATGGTTTACGGCGCGTCCTATCGCTATCTGCTCGTTCGCTTCGGCCCGGATGGGGAGATGCTCAAAATTTACAACATCGGAACCGTTAGCATTCCACAAAAACCTTAACGACAGGAACGGGATATCATGAGGGCAATCAGGAATGAATTTAAACGAGCGGCTTTAATCGGCCTCGTCGGTTGCACGGCGGCCATCGTGCAGGCGGGTTTTGTCTCGGAAACCGCAACCGAACTTTTCACCACGGCCGACCTCAACGGCAACGGGTTCCCCGATATTCTGGTGGTGGATAAAGCCAGCGGCACGTTCCGCGCGGGGTATCAGCTGTCGGATCAGGTTTTCACCTGGTCGGAATCGCGTGGGCTGGGCGCCACCAACATCACCGGGCTCGCCACCGGTCCCATTCTCAATACGGGCTACGACGCCATCGCCGCAACCACCCCGCTGCTCAATCGAGTCAATCTGATCGATGCGCAGCAAGTAAACTCCCCCTCCTTCCCGGTTCCAATGTTTGGAAACGAATACGGGCCGGCTACGCTCGTCTCGCTCGAAATCGGCGGCGACACGCCGGAAGCCGACATGGTGGTGATCAATTCCATGAGCTCGCCGAACCCGAACCGGCTGGAGCAAATTCAGTCCCACGGCAGCAGCTTCGATCCAGACCTCGCCTATACCATTTCCGATGTCTGGGAACGCGGCAATCGCGTGGTGTTCAACGGGACAAGTCCGGCCGCGGCATTCATGGATCGCGGCAACAATGCCTTGCGTATGTATGACTTTTCTGCGGGCTCCGTGGACCACCTGAACTCCAAGTTTTTTGGCAGTGCCCTCGCCTCGCCCGACTACTGCCCGATTTATCCCGTGCCCGGCGACTATGTCCACTTCTTCGCCTGGGATGCCGGCACCACCAACTGCCATCGCTTTCAGATGACCGCCGGTGAAAACTTTTCCGCCCTGACCCGCGTCGATTTTGGCGCTCCCATCGCCTCCATCCATTCCATTCCGGCCGACGGAACCGATTGGCTGGTGGTACTCTTCGACGACGGCTCCGGAAAAATTTATGCCTATGACGGCACCCAGAATCCAACCCTTCTTCAGAACCTCCCCCAACCGGCAACCGGCTTATTATACTCCGGCATCGTTCCCTCCGGAAGCGATCAGTTTATGGCGCTTTCGGCCGATCCGGCAACTGGCCAATCAACCGCCTCCGAAAACTTTATTTTCGATGACGGCGCCTTCACGAGTTTAGGCACCCAGTCGCTTCCAGACGTGAAACCGGCGCGCGGCCGGGCCAATGTGTTCACCTTCAAAAACGAGCCCTTTGTGCATGCTCAGCCCCGGCGATTGCAGGCCTTGGCTTCCGGCGACTGGTCCAGAGAGGGCGACTTAACGGGGAGCCCACTCAGCGTCGATGTTGAATTTGAAAACGATCGGGGGCTCCCGCTCGGATTGGGGAACCGAAACGGGGCCACGCTAGGCTACGCCGATTTGGATGCAGCCCATGTGCTCATCAATCAGGCCGGCGATTCCTTTTCCGTGCACAGCACCGAGGCCGCGCTGGGCTATCAGCAGGCGGAAGCCTTTATTTCCCCCGCGCCCGGTCACTACCGAGTGGGCATTGAAGTGATCTTTTCCAACAGCACCGGCGACGACATTTTTTATCGCGAAGCCGGTTCCAATGGTTGGAACCCCTACACGCAGCCCATTCCCGTTTTCAAAGATAGTGCGTTTCAGTTTTTTGCGCAGCGCAATGGCGACATTGAGCGCGGCCCGATTCAAACCGCAATCTACACCTTCGAAATGCCACCGGAAAAACTCGATTCCGACGGCGACTCGATTCCCGACTATGTGGAACTGGCCAACGGGCTCGATCCATTGCTAAGCGGACTCGATGGCGACGGCGATGGCTTTTCCGATTTGGAAGAACTGCTTGGCGGCTCCGATCCGACCGACCCGGCGAGTATTCCCACTCTTCCAATCCCTGGAACGTCCGGCCGATTGGAACAACAAACCGCATTTGATTTGCAGGTCACGCCAATCCCCTACGACGGAACGGCAAACACCACCACCGCCTGCGAACCCGGCACCGCCCTGCGGGTCTTCAGCGGATCCGGCTGGCAATATGCCTATGGCGTTGCAGAAAATCAGGCCGGAAGTCCCGACCCGTCGGTGCTCTTCACCAACCTGCCGTCCACCATTGAATCGGGATTCTTCACCCTACTGACCGAACGTCATTTCGCCGTTGATACGCCCAACTGGAATAAAGACAGAGGCATTGAAATGGCGGGCATGCGTATTCCCCCTTCCATTACCGCACTGGAAGTCACCTCGCCCTATTCCGGCGGCAGCCTCAACACCGAGTCCGGTCTTTGGCTCGACGCCGCGCTCGCAGCATTAATCAATAGCACCATCCCCAAAGTCACCACCGATTTGACGACAGATGACGTTCTGACCGCCATGCTCGTTGAACGGAAACTGATGGATGAACTCTATGATGCGGCCGTGATTACGAATCGTTCAACCACCCTCTTTCCTGCTCGGCCATCGGATCAAACGATGGACCAAATCGCGGTTGCCGACCTGCTGTATTTACGGAACAACACCAGCCGGGCCTTTCTGCCGGAAACCGTGATTCAGGAAATCGAAACCTATGTTGCAAATCCAAGCAGTGCTGACTTTCGATCGTTGACGGAAGCGATCTATGACATCTGCAGCAGCTATACCGATTCCAATCCGGGAGCCTATCCGCTTCCGATGACCGTATTGCGGGAGTTCCTACTGACGGGCACCCTGCACCCCAACTACGCCGCAAGTCTCCCCGCCTTCACCGCGCCCCAACTTTCGGCCATGCATGCCGATGCCATCAATGCATTGGATTCCGTAACGGCGCGACCGATCGAAAACCTGATGCTCGAAGTCCGCGAAGGCTCCTTCACCAATGTCTGTCCGGTTTTATGGACGGGCGGAAATGCACCGAAGAGTTTGTACGATGCCGACGGGCGGCCCTATATCATGCCCTTCTCCTTCGATCTCGGCATCGGTGCCACGGTGCAGGCACAGGGCTTCACCGATGTGGCCTGGAATCGGGTTCCGGGAACGGAACCGATGCAGGTCATCAGCCTCAGCCTCACGGCGGTCCCCGTTTCATCCGATCTCGATGCCGATGGAAATCTGCTACCGGACGCCTTTGAAAACACGGTGCTTCAAGGAACCGGAAATATTGCACACTTGGATTCCGATTCCGATGGCTACAGCGATCTGCAGGAATATCTCGACGGCACCGACCCCGGCGATTCGCTGAGTACGCCGGCGGGACCGGTGGTCGATCTCAGTCCGCCGGAAATCATGATCACTTCGCTGGGATCGGATCAGGTTCAGCTCGATGTGCAGTGGCCGGCGGCTTATGCCGATCCGTTCCGCTTTTCCGCCATCTATTCAGACGACCTCGCCAGCCCCGGATTCTCGCCGGAGCACGAGTTGAGCCCCGGCACATTGAGCACCGTGCTTAACACATCCCCAGCCGACGTTCGCTTCTTTAAAATCGGAATCAGTCTGCGTTAGTTGACAACGTCCTACGGAGGTCTATGATCCTCGAATGGACAACTCGACTGTAACAGGCCTGATCTTCGGTTTGCTGGGCGGACTCGCCCTCTTCATTTTCGGCATGCGCACCATGAGCGACGGGCTTTCCGCGGCCGTTGGCAGCGGCATGCGCACATTGCTGGGAAAAGCGACGCGCAACCGGATCGCTGGTTTGGGCCTCGGCACCGTGATCGGCGGGCTAATTCAGAGCAGTGCTTCCATCGTGCTGTTCATCGGCTTCATCAATGCAGGGCTGATGACGCTAACGCAATCGATCGCCCCGATTCTCGGGGCCAACATCGGCACCACACTTTCGGTGCAGCTGATTTCTTTCAAACTGAGTGACTACTGCCTGCCGGCGATATTCATCGGCCTGATCCTTCACCTGATCGCCCGCAAACAAAAACTGAAATACGGCGGACAGGCCATTCTAGGTTTTGGGCTTCTTTTTCTCGGCATGGTTTTCATGGGCGATTCCATTAAACCGCACCGCGAACTTTTCGAACCATGGCTCGCGCACATCAACGGATCAACGATGAGCGGACTCATCACCGGCACACTGGTGGCGGCACTCATCACAGGTGTGATCCAAAGCAGCGGCGCGGTCATCGGCATGGGCTTCGCCATGGTTTCCGCCGGGGCGATTACAGAGTTTGAGGGGATTTATCCCATCATCATCGGGGCGAATGTCGGCACCTGTGTGACCGGATTGCTGGGCAGCATCGGAACCACCGTCGATGCGCGGCGCGCCGCCATCACCCATTTGGTTTTTAATCTGATCAGTACCACCCTCGCCATTGCCGCTTCGCCGCTGTTTTATAAATTTATTCCAGCCACCTCCGACGACCTGATCCGGCAGGCCGCTAATGCCGATACCATCAAAATGACCATCACCGCCCTGCTCATGCTGCCCTTTGTTCCAATGCTTGGAAAGCTGGTCACCAAACTGGTTCCATCGAAAAAGGTACAGCCCGAATCGAGCTATCTCGACGACCAGCTGATGAACCGTCCGGAACAGGCGATCTTCGCCTGCCTGAAAGAACTTCAACGTACCGTCCGGATCTGCGCCGAAAGTCTCCACCTCGCCGCGGAAGAATTTATTCAGCACGATCCCCGGCGCGCAAAACTGATTAAAGTGAATGAGCTGAGCGTGAATGCAATTAAACTGGCTATGCGCAAATATCTCGCGAACCTAACCGAGCACTATCTTTCGAAGCGCCAGTCCATCCTCATTGAACACATCGACCGCTGCATGTCGGATGTCGAACGCGTCGGTGATCATATTGCGAATCTATCGGAAATCGCGCAACGGCAGCGATCCATTTCCACGGCGCGCTTCAGTCCGGCGGCCATCGAAGACTGGCTTTCCATTCACAGAGCCATCGAACAGTTACTGGCCAAAGTGATTGAATCGCTCGATCCGGAAAAAGCGGACTTTCAGGAAACGGCCAAACAGATTATCGACTTGCGGGAAAACTATGTGAAAACTGCCATCCAGGTCCGGAACGCGCACTTCCAACGATTGGAAGAAAAAGAAGCCACGCCCCTGGCCGGTATGCTTTTCAACGACTACCTTTCCAATTTTTCGCGGATCTCAAAGCATATCAAAACCATTGCCCTCGCCGAACAGCAACCGCAGTTCTGGCTGAAACGCGATAAGCTGAACAAGGTGATGTCCTCCGAAGCCCCCGGCTACACCCTGCCGGACAACATCAACCCCAAAGATTATCTCGACCGACTGCAATCGGACAACTACCGATAAAATACCGAAAAAGTCCTGTTTCTTGATCCTGATCATGTTTCCAATCTCTGGAAACCGGCAAGGTGGCTCCAATACTTAACAAGGAGCCCTTATGAATTTACCACCGGAAATCGGCGAATCAGCCATCAACAAGGTCATGGAACAACATCCGGCCATTGGAGAAATCCTGGCGAAATATGAAATCGGCTGTGTCGGCTGCGGCGTCGGCATCTGCCTCGTGAAAGACGTCGTCAGTATTCACGCGCTGGGCGATGACGCCGAAGCGCAGGTGGAACAGGAAATCAACGCCTACCTCGAAAGCCTTTAACGGAGCACACCCCATGAGTAAAAATGTTACCCAGGTTATGATGGACGAACACCAACTGATTTTACGCATGATTTCGTTGGTCGAAACAAACACGGAAAAGATGGAGGCCGGTTTGTTCAAGGATTGCAACTTTTACCTCGATGCGATCGATTTTGTGCGCAACTACGCCGACTGCTTCCACCATGCCAAGGAGGAGGACGTGCTCTTTGTTGAGCTGGTCAAAAACGGCATGCCCGAAAAGAGTTCCCCCATCGAAGCGATGCTGATGGAACACGACCAGGGCCGCGCCTACATTAAAAACCTGGAAGAGGCCGTTCTGAAATCCATCCAGGGATTGGAAGATCAGCAGCCGGTTATCGCCGAAAATGCAAAAGGGTACGCCGCCCTCCTGCGCGGACATATCCAGAAGGAAGATCAGATTCTCTACCCGCTCGCCGAACGCGTACTGCCCGAAACCGTCCGCTCCCGCATGACCGATGCGTACGAAAAAGCCACCGACCCCGACGTGGAAAAACGATACGTCGCGATGGTGGAAAAGTATGAGGGATGCTGAGCGCTATTCCGACAAGGTATTCTGAGCGGCATGTATCACGGCAAGAATATCAATCGCGTCAGGTTTGATGTGATAGATCATGCGATATGATCCTTCAATAACTTCTCGAACCTGAGCCACATCAAACTCCTGAACCGTTCGCCCGGAAAGCGGATGTTCTGCAATCTGCTCAGAACGCCGGGTCAGGAGATCAACAGTCCTCAGAGCATACTGCACCGAGTCTCGCGCAATATATGCGTAGATCGCATCAAGATGTTCAATCGCGGTCTCTGTCCAGACAACGGTCATTCAGATAGGCCGTATTTTGCACGCACATCCTTAACCGCCATTACACGTCCAGCCTGGCTGTCAGCATACCCGCGTTCAATCGCTTCCCGTACGTAAAGCTGCTGCATCAGATCATCCCAGGTTGCTCCTTCGGGTAGTTCATCGATAATCTTATGTGCAAGTTCTTTTCTCAGTGCCGTGGCCATAGTCGCTCTCCAAAGATTGGAATGAGAGTAACGCATTCTGATATATTTTCAACCCAGCGGTTTCAGCGATGCAACGGACTGGTCTCACGCGTTTTCCTCAAATAAAAAAGGTCCGCAGCAATGACCGCAGCGAACCTTTTCACTTGGCTAATAGAAATCGGCTAAAGCCGGAACTACATACGCGATTACGCTTCGACGGTGTATTCGCCGGGCTCGTTGAATTCGAAAACGGCGGCACCTTTATTCACAAAGTTGTATCCGCGAATTTTGAGGTATTCCGGAACATCACTGTCGGGCGACATTTCTTCACCGGTCAGTTCAACCAGCTCGAATCCTTCGTTTTCGAACTTCCCTTTCACAGTCACTTTTGCCCCGTCGCAAGCCTTCACCACCAGCCCGGTTTTGCCGGAGAGCTGAACATTTTCAAGCGTGATGTCGGAACCGTCGATGATCAGCGTGGCCTCGCCGGAGATGGAACCGCCTGAGACTTTATCGCACCCTTCATCAAGCGTCATTGCAAAGGATGGGCGCAGGATCACTTTCGGGCCGAGTGTGAACGGAACGCCGAGAATCATTTCTGATTCGGCTTCTTCCACCTTCATTCCGGCCACTTCCAGTCGGGCGCGACCGGCGGCATAAAAATCGTTCTCAGCCGAGGCACTGGCATCGGCCGGATTACCGGATGCGATTTTCGCAGCGGCATCGACCACATTGTTTTTATTCGGTGAGAAACTCCAATAGCGCTCAAAAATGGTTACACCGACTTTTTCAGATTCACCGAACAGCTTCGGCAGATCCTGCATCATGGTTTCGAGACGGGTCGGTTTTTTGAAAGCGCTCTTGGTGTCGTCCGTATATTTCGGGTTCACGAATTCAGCAATAATGCCCTGCGAAGCTTCCAGAATTTTGACATAGGATTCCGTACGAATCAGCAGCGTATTGCAGTTGCCCGGGAACATAGAGAATCCAAGTTCGTTGGCGACATCGCCTTCGGGGCTGATGGTGGCGCGCAGCAGTGGATCGAGCTGATTGTATTCCACGTTGAGGGTGAACTCTTTTCCATTTCCGACAAGCTTCGCCAGTCCGCCGACCGCTTCGCCGGGAACGCGATTGATCGCCAGCGAATTGAAGTCGTAGCCGTTTTCAACGGAAACGCCAATCGCGGATGGCAGGGTGTTGAAACTAGGGCCGTTGGTATCCTGAATAAACATCAGATGCTCAATGCCTTCGCTCTGCAGTTTGGCAGCAAGCCCGCTGGTGAAGAGCAACATGTGAATGTCGCCATGACCGTGCGGTTTCAGAATCAGCTCATATTTTTCTTCCAGCGCAAGCGTTCCGTCATTGGTGGCAATGGCCGGGACGAGTTCCTGTTGAAGAATGTGAACCTGATCTCGGCTCAGACCGAAATAGTTATTGGCTTCCAAGGATTGGATGGTTTTCGGGCCGGTATCCTGTGAAACCATGATGACGAAAGGAACCGGACGTTTGGTTTCTGAACGCGCCTGCATGGAGAGCAGGTTGTCGGCGTAATGCTTGAGGTAAGAGGTATTTTCGAGCACTTCAACGGCGATATCGAGTTTGATGCCGTTGTAGCCCAATCGCTCGCCCAGCCCGCCGGCGACCAGTACAATGCCGACCTTATCGAAATGGGTTGCACCGATGGCCTCATACTTTTCAAAGTCGGCAGTGAACTCCGTCAAATCAACCGTATCCGGTTTTTCGGGCGTCAGTCCTTCAAACGGATTCGCACCGGCTTTGGATTCAGCCAGCAGTTTCCGGGCATTGGAAATGTAGCCGACCAAGCCTCCCGGATAATTCCCGTTGATTTTTACCAACGAATCGAGAAAGGATTTTTTCTTATCCTCGTTGATGCCCGGCTCATCCCATCCCGCAAAAAGGTGGGCCTGACCATCGTCGACCAACGCATTGATCAGCTCTTTTTGTTCATCGGTAAAATTGTTCCAGTTGGTCGAAAGTCCTACCAGCTCCATGCTCTCTTCAAACGTTGGTCTCATTGAATTCTCCCTTTGGTTAATTACATGAAAGTCATCATGCAAAGATGAGCCTGAAGTTACCATAAAATTGTAGGAGAAAGGCAGCCGGAGAGGCCGCCATAAGCCTCGTCGCATCTATTTCAACCGTCTCAGCTACTCGTCTTCAACCATGAGGCGGAAGAACGCGCATTCCGCACTGTCTATGCCGATGGTGAATGTATTCAGCGGCGGCGTGGCCACAATGGGCGAGTTGGTTTCGGTGAACGAGCCATTGATCAGATCCGTACAGATCAACAGCGTGTAAACCCTACCGGAGAAACTCGCCCAGGACAGCACACAGTCCGAGCCCGAGGCTGCCGCTTTCAAAGCAAAAACGGAATCGGGATCGGTGGGGTCGGTGTCGGTGAAATATTCATCGTAGTTGGATATGCCGTCCAGATCCCAATCGTCGTCGGCCCCTCCATAGGCGGCATTAATCGAACCGAAATAGTCGATCTCCCATGCATCCGGCATGCCATCGGAATCGGTATCGTCTGAGTTGAACGCGGCCGTTCCCGGAGATGGACTTGTATTTACCGTCCAGTTCGCAACATCGTTTGGATACAACGCGGCGTTAGCGCGTTCGAGGGAAGCGCCGAGGCCATCGGCTGCCAGCGGCCATGGGGAGACATCGTTGTATTCGACCCGCTCGACGACGATGTATGGAATCTCGCCGGTTAGCGCTTCCTCATCGCCGGGACGCGTCAGATAGAGGTCTTCCCCATCGTTATTCAACTGACCATCGTAGGGGCCGAGCACCGTAACGCCCGCATCCACGGAATAATAACTTAGGAACGCGGCTGCGTTGGTTTCGGTAATCACCAGACATTCTCCGGCGGCAAGGGTCAGCCCGACCGGGAATGTGAATTCAACAGCACCCTCGAGTTTCCAGGCATTGGAAGTTTCCGTCGCATGATAAAGGTTCACATCTTCCGTACTGGCATTGCAAATTTCAATGAACTCAAACCCTGCACCATCGACCGGGTGATACATGATCTCGGAAAAGACCACATCGCCAATCAAGGGATACCCGTTCAACGCGCCCATCGTCTGCGCACTCTGTGCGGTGAAGTCGGCCGTTCCATCGCTTTTTTCGTGCCGCCCGAAAGTGACATCGCGCTCGGCCGCGCCAAACGACTCTTCAACCCGGTAGCCTGTCAGCACGCCGCCTTCGCCGGAGGAGAGGTAGATCCCCTCGCCCAGCTCGCTCAATCCAAACCCATTGGTTCCCGCCGCCGATGTCGTTCCAAAATCACTATATTCGGTTAGCACCAGGTATTCACCGGGACCGATAGAATCCAGTCCACTCAATTCAACGAGGCCGAGATAGTTTTCGTTGTCGCTGAGGAACCAGCCATTAATGTCCAGCGTGTTGGTGGAGGCGTTGTAGAGTTCGACCCAATCCCCGGGAGTGTCATCGTCCTGATGAGTGAGGGCTTCGTTAATCAGCAGATCGCCGGGCGAAAGGAAATCGGCAGGGCCTTCACCGGGCGTGCCGCCGGTGTATTTACTCGCCCGCCATGAGGTGCTTTCGCTCCACGTGCTGGTTTCTGCAGTCGGATCGATGAGCGTCAGCGAGAAGCCCTCGCCATCGGTGGTGGCGTACCAATCGTTATACTCGAAATCGAGGATAGTGTTCCCGAGGCCGTCGACCAGCGTAATCTGCTCGCCCGCATTATCGAGTGAACCGTCGGCGATGAAAAACTTGCCGTGATACGTCCCGGCAATATTAATGGACGCCCAGTTGAAATAGCGGTTGGTAAACGCGTCGTAGTCGGAAACAAGCACCGCATATTCACCGGCGGCGAGCGAGGCGACATCGCCATCGGTGAAGTCGAACTGAATGCCGTTCGAAAATTCGGTACCCGCCAACCCGACGGTTTCCGAGCCCGTATTGAGAATTTCGATGAACTCAGCTTCTGGAGATGCGGCAGCCGGATGATACATCAATTCGGTGACGCGCAGCGGCGATTCTTCATTGATCACAAACGTGGCTTTGGTCAGCGCACTCCAGACGCCGCCGCTCAAAACGCGCGCTTTAACCTGCGTGGATTTCGTCAGCGTCAATGCGGTACCCGCTGTGCCGGCAACTGCGCCGCCGACGGCGCGGGGATCGGAGCCGTCGGTGGTGTAGTAGACGGTTCCGCTGCCCGTAATGGAGAGTGCAAATCCGGAATCGATACTGCCGCCGTGCTGATTGAACTCCGGCGCGGCGACGGTTGGATACCAGCCTTTCGCCACAATCTGGCTCAGCACGGTCGCTGTGCGGGACAACATATAGGTGTCCGTCAGCCAATTGACCGTATTTAGCCAGTCGACATCGCGGGTGCGCAACGAGCCGGCGCTATCGCCCCAGCGAGCGGACTCGGCGACCACCGCGGCATAAATTTCATTCTTGCGGACTTCCAGCCGATTGGCCGTAACCGATGCGGTGAGGTTTCCGCCGTTGAAAAAATGCTCGTGCACATGATCCGCAAACCGCAGGGCATATTCCTCGTTCGCCATCAGCTTCAGATTCAACGACCAGGGATTGAACCGATCCACCGCATCGAATGAGCTGCTTAGCGTTGTATTGAACCGATTGTGGCTGACCCCCTGCGACACTTCCAGCGAGTGCTCATTATCGTGCGCTACAAATTTGAACCCGTCGGGGTTGGTTCGGTTGTAGATGGCGGTGAGGTTGCGCGGCATCGTGGGTGTGTTCTGGGGCGGGCCCACCGGCGAGTCGCGGTTGCCGGTGAAATAGACCAGAAGCATGTAGTCGATCACATTGTCGACATCCAGCAGCTTGGTGTAGCTGCTGTTATCGGTTCCATCGGCATTCATGCCCTGAATCGCAAAATAGGCCGCATTGCCGCTTACACCGGAATAAACGGCCGCCCATAGGTCGTCGTAGGCATCGCGGGTGCCGTCGACGGCATACATGTCGCCGGTGTCGGCATCGGCTTTCACCGCATCAAAATCGTCCGCATCGTCACCATAATAGGACTCCGCGAAGTTGGACTCGCAGCGCTCCTCGGTCTGATAGAGCCCCCAGTACATTCCATTGATGTAGAGGTGATAGTATTCGCCAGCGGTGTACGGCTGCCCCATATCGCGATGGGTATCGCGGGTGAAAATATCATACAGCCAGGTGGCATATGCCGGGGTCTGGTTCGCCCATGAAAAGTTCTGGCCCGTGCGAAGGTCCATCCGTTTAAAGCTGTCGGCACCATCTTCGCCAAATAGTGGATATTCCAAACGTGACGTGCCGTATTCCGAGCGGAAGAAAAAGCGGAAGGAGTGCTTTGGATTGCCCGATGTTGTACTCGACGCCCCACGCATCCGCATCCCGCCGTTAATCTGAAAACCGTCCGCTCCATCCGGGTTAATTAACTCAATGGAGGTTTCGCGCTCCCAGGCTTCGCCCCCCTCACTCGCATTCACATAGATCCCCGATGAAGGACTGAACAGGTTGTCCGGATCGGTGACGATGGAAATGGATGGAATCGCCAGCAACGCGCCTTCGATCTGACTGGAATAGGTGGAACTTTGCGTGATGTCGGTATCCATTCCGTAATCAAAGCCCTGCCCGTTTACGGAGCCAGACGGGAATTCCGGATCCAGGCCACTCACATCGGTTCCCTGCGCAATGATATCGTCGAGGAAGAAATAGGTCTGGGTGTCGATATCGCTGGACATATAGCCCGCTTTCGTTGCCGTGGCGCGCAACACCGTGGTTTTACTAATGGTGATCGGGCCGGTGTAGAGCGTGCCATTTTCCTCTGAGGGTTCGGTGGCATCGGTGGTGTAATAGATTGCGGCGTCCTCTGTTTTACAGCTGATTTCCACATTGGTTAAAGCGGAGAAAAATCCGCGATCCACGCTGAATGTGGTATCAGCAACATAACCGAGAAAACCCTGCACATTATCGCCGCCAGGCGTCGGAGTGCTCAAATACACCGCTGTGTTGGTGTAGATCTCTCCCGCGATAATGCTATTCAATACGGGCATGATATAAAAATCGGGGGAGGAGGTGATCGTGATCATATCTCGCCCTTGCTGTTCTGTTGTCGTTTCCAGATAGGCCAGTCCCTGAATGGCCAGGACATTATCGCCGGTCACTAAATAGTCTCCCGCATTCAGCAGTATGTAGTCCTCGTAGGTTGTGCCGTCATTTGAAGCCGTTGCTTCCGACGCATACGTCAGTGTGTCCGGGGCATTGGCTGACGCCACTTCGGTCCCGTTGATATAGGCGACAAACCCGTCATCATATTTCATGCGCAAAGCGAGTTGGGAAATACCGGAGGCATCGCTTAAAGAGAAGGGCACTCGGATGTAGGCTGAGCTCTCATAGGTGGTGGTAGTTTGTGGTCCCTGTTGTGTTGTCGAGACCATCTGACTTTCGAGGTTTAGTCCGATATCGGCGGACGTATAGGTTGATTCCTCATCATATCCAACTCCGGTCGTCCCCGAAGTCCATGTCGAGTCGTCAAAAGCGGGCGTTCTCCAACTGGTGCCGGAACCTAAGGCGCTTCCAACATATGCAGCGGCATCCTCTCCTGCTGCAACGATGGGGTTCGCGCTCGAATCCTGATCCAATCCGTAAGAAATGTCGTCATCCTGTTCGGGATAATCGAGGAAGGAATCTTCAATCGTGGTCCCGTCCGATTGGGTCAACACAATGTCTTCGGCGTCGCTACTCAACTTAAAGTTCGTGTGCAAATAACCGAGGGAGTCGGTGTAGCCGGCAGTTTCCTGACCGGATGCGAAGACCACCAGAAATTCGCCTGCGCCAATGCTCTTCGAAGGAAAGGTCCATTGGGTCAGATCCGTGTCGTCGTCGCTGAGATACCACCCCGTCAGATCAACAGCGCTCTCGCCCAGATTGCAGAGCTCGATCCAGTCCGAATAGTTCCCGTCGCCATCGATCAGGGTTTCATCGTTCTTGGCCATAAACTCACTGATGACCACCTGCGCCGAAACACCATGAGAAATAACGGTTAAAAAGAGTACGATCAGCGCACCCGACATCCTGCTTCTCAAAAATTTCGCAACCCTTTTCTTATGATCCATTCAGCCTTCTCCAACGTCTTTACCTGCTTATCTTCCGGACCAATGTGTGTCCGGTTTTCAGCAAGCAGTGAACCATTGGAAAATGACAGCCCGGACCGAGCCATCATTAATTTTTTGTCATATTTCCAATCATTGGAAAAGTGACAGAGGAAGATCATAGGTTTTTTTAGCAGGAAGCGATGTGGATCGGCATTAAGAGCCGGCCGCGCATAAGCAGACTTACCAGCTCCCGTCTCCTGATTTTATCAGGAGACGAAAGATGGAATATTTTTTGTGGATTGTTTAATACTGCCGCAAGCAGGATTAGGGAAGCACGTCTGGAATGGGGGGATTGATAACCCATTCACCGGCCCTGTTCTGACGATAGACCACCATGATTTCGTTCATCTTCTGATTTTTGTAGTAGCTCAGCTTGAACGGAACCACATTAAGAGTCGGATCAACGTCAACATCTACCGGCAGGCTGATTACGGTCATTCCCGGGTGCTTTTCCTTAAATGCATGAATCGCCTCAACAGCATCCGGCCGGATTTTCAATCTCATCGGCTCCAGCGCCGGGATATTGAATTCAAGGATCGCGTTATGCAGCGATGTTCCGGAAAGTTCGTCTGTAGGTACTGTATACACAACAACCGGTTCAGCCTCCTCTGCATCAGGATCTTCAGGATCTTCAGCCACTTCAAGTCCTTCGTCGGCCGCTGCGATTTCTTCAGGAACAATCACTTCGACCGGAGTAAGCTGTTGAGTATATTCGGCAATGATGAACTCTTCTACGCGTTCGCCACCAATGGTGTTGAGCACTTGTGCAGCGTACGTTGCAATCTCGGGATCTTCAGCACTCAAGGCGGCGATCAGCGGAAACACCGCTTTGTAACCATCGGCTGCAAGATGCTTCATCGCAAGATTGCGGCAGGTGTCCGCCTCTGCTTTTTTAGCCTTATCCTTCGATGTGGTTCCGACAAGCCGGAACAGCAAAAACGGAATCATTTCCCGGTCAGGTCTGAATTGCTGCGCCTTCATAACCTTCGTTGCCGTGTTCCCTCCTTTCGCCAGTAGATCCACATAAGCCTGGTTGATTTTGAATTTTGGATTCAAAGCCACAGCGCCCCCCCACAGATCGAGCCGCCAGGAAGGGGCTCCGTTCCATTCGGAACGGCTGTTAAACCATGCGAGGCCAATCTCGGTCGCATTTTCTTCCGCAAGCGCGACGACTGCTTCGACCGCCGGCTCTCCGATATTTTCGATTGCTACCGAAGCATATTCGCGAATGGCGGGAGTTGTGTGCGTCAGGGCTTCAAGCAGCCCCGGCAGATTATCATCGATCGATGCAAATACGTCCGCCTTTGCAGGGTCGACCTCCGGTTTTTCTTCGACGGTCAATTCGGCTAACCGATACCAGACCAGATCACTTCCGGATTCCGGAACCGCATCAATCTGGTTCAAAACCTCAAGCGCACCGGCCCGTGCCAGGTGGTTTTCGCTGCGCAGGACTTTTATTGCAACTGGTGCAGATGGTGCTCCGCTCTCTATAAGCGCAGTGATTGCAGCATCACGTATCTGAGCTTTAACATCCCCGAGCCTTGTCGCAATCCCCGCGAGCGCCGCTTCATCTCCGATCTGGAAAAGCGAGCTGATGCATGCTTCCCGGATGGCATAGGAACGCTCCTGAAGTTTAACGCAGAGCGGTTCAACTCCCCGCGGATCGCCGATCTCGCCGAGGGATTTAATCGCCGCCAGAACGATCTGCTCATATTTGTAATCATCAAGAGCAACAATCAAGGCATCGATGGCTTCCGTTGAATTGAAACTTCCCAGCGCCGTTGCACCGGCCACCCGAGCCGGAACGGTGTCAAGCGTGATGGCTTCGAGCATGTAGGGTTCGATTTCCGGGCCGCCAATTTGAATCACAGCATCGATCGATTCATGTACGACAATCTTGTCTGAATCATGGAACAGACCGGTAAGCGCTTCCAGCGATTCTTCCGTCGGAATTTCGCCCAGTGCCTGAATGGCTTCAAGACGAGTCGACTGTATTGGGTCACGAAGCAGTTCTATGATTTTATTTGTTTTCCCGTTAGCCTTATAGGCCGCAATGGCTTCGGTGGTGGATTTGTATCCACACCCTGTCAGACCTAAAACAAGTCCTAGCAAAATGAATACATGACCGGCAGTTCGTTTTTTCATATGTCCTCGCTGTGTAATTACTTTCGTTCACGTCTCAAGCCGTGAGTATTCAGAGAACCGTAATTCTCTCGGAAGGGAAAGCCCTTTAAAGCTTGTCTTTTCACGATACCTCGGCATTTGGCACTTAAAAACCACAAGTATTAAAATACGGGGTAGTTATATCTGTTTCAGCCGCCTCCATCTAGAAAATGGTTAAAAAAAGAGCACTCTGGCGCATGCAAGGCCGAGCGCATCGGAAATAACCTTTCCAAAGATTGGAAACAGGGTTGCACCGGGAAAAGGTGATATTACGGCCAGACACCGCGTTTCAGATAAACCTCTTCAAGATGAGTAAGCGCTTCAACAAACGCGGCATTCCGCATGCTGAGTCCCTGCTCTTTCGAGACCGTTTCCACCTGATGATATGCCGCAATCAGTTTTTCGCGCAATTTTTCATCCACGGTTTCCCCATTCCAATATTCACTGTTCCGGTTTTGAACCCACTCAAAATAGGAGACGATCACCCCGCCCATATTTGCAAGGATGTCTGGAATGATCTGAATGCCTTTTTTAAGCACGATTTCTTCCGCTTCGGTCGTAACAGGCCCGTTGGCCCCTTCAACAATCAGCCGGGTTCGAATTAGGCCAGCATTGAGCTCATTTACGGTGCTTTCCATCGCAGCCAACACCATAAAATCCGTTTCCTTCGTCCAGAAAAGGTTTATATCATCGACCTCATGTTCCGGTTGAAATCCTTTGATCCCGCGCTGTTGCTGTACGTAGTGCGCCAGTTCTGCGGCCGGTATTCCTTCCGGATTAATCAGCGTGGCCGTGTGGTCGTTCACCGCAACCAGCCGGGCGCCCAGCTGCTCCAGCTTCAATGCCGCATGCGATCCCACGTTACCGAAGCCTTGAATGGAAAATCGGGTTCCTTTCAAAGGAATTCCGTTTCCTTTGGCCCACTCGGCCAAACAGTAAACCGCTCCATAGCCGGTTGCACTTGCCCGGCCTGCACTTCCGCCGCAGGCTATCGACTTGCCGGTCACGACCGCTTTGTCCTCAATCTTCCGGCCATACAGATTATGATAGGTATCCATCATCCAATCCATATATTGCGCATTCGTCCCCATATCCGGAGCAGGAATGTCATAACTCGGGCTGATATTGTTGCCCAGAGCAAGGGTGAAGCGGCGGGCGATCCGCTGGTTTTCATCCATCGAATGTTCGTTCGGGTCATATTTAATGCCGCCCTTGGCACCCCCCAGCGGTAATTTTGCCAGCGAACACTTTAGCGTCATCAGCATTGCCAGCCCTTTAATTTCGTCGAGACTGACTTCCGGTGAAAAGCGCATGCCCCCTTTATAAGGCCCGAGCAGATTGTTATGCTGAATTCGATATCCCTTAAAAAGGGTATAGCTGCCATCATCCATTTTAACGGGAAAGTGAATCATCAGCTCGGCTTTCGGTTGACTCATAATGGCATGAACTTTTGCATCCAGCTTCATAAAGGAAGCATTCTGTTCAAACCGGTCGCAAACACCTTGGTAAAGCTTCTTTGTCGATGCCGCTTCTACCTCTGTGGGATCAATATCCATGATAATCTCCTGTATATACACATACTATGGCTACTATATACCGCAGAAGATAACAGTCAGTACTTATTTCATATTTCCAGACTGGTTGGAAAAATGCGCACCGCAAATAAAATAACACCGTGCTGTTCTTGTTTTTATAAAAATATTTTCCCGGAGGGCCCGTTCTATTTGCAGACAATGAACCTCAACAACGGGAGAGGTACAATGAAAACGTATACAAGCGATGCGAAACTCAACCACTCGATTCAAAAAATACACCTTTTCACAAGGAAACATAAATGGCCGCATGTCAACTGGGTGCCATTTGCGGTTATTGTTCTAACCGGACTGATCAGCTACCTGGTATATGCGCTGTGCTCAACTATTCCGGTAATGGCCCCCCACTCGACCGGAATCTGGCAACTCTTCGGATAGTTCTCTATCCCCGCTTCAAGCGATATTGCAACCAGGGAAAGGACGAGGGTGAACTATGAAAACCGCGTTGTGTTAAAAAGAAAATTATTCATTCGATATCTGAATTGGTATATTGCTTTTCCAATGGCCTGCAGCTTTTTCAGGCTTCCAACCTTATACATGCAATATTCAGAAAGACTGAAAGTAAATGCAGGATCGTTATAAAGCCGATCGATCTCTACCCGGTCACCACTGAGCAGGGCATAGCGATTGCAGTTTTTGACTTTTTCCGCCCGGATTTTTTTCATTGGCAATTTGTTTTTTTCTCCAATCATGAGTCCCAGATTGGAGGATCCGTTTACAAATTTAAACCTTCGTTCAGCGGAGCGGGAATTGGAGTCTGACTCGGGAAGAATCCGATAAAGACAAAGCGAATCGTTTTGAAAGCAGAACAATCCATAATGAAGCAGCTCGCACCATGTGGTGGTGTCACCCATCGGGCACTGCAGGAAAATATCCAGGTTCTTTTCAAAAATATCCAAGGCATCTTTTGTCCGCAGGAAGGCTGTACTTGCAGCAACGGGATATCGCCGTTGAAGGACATCCAGTAATTCAGGTTTATCAATGGACGTACCCTGCTTACGTCTATACTTACTTCCGACGTTTTTTATTCTGCACCCTGAACTTTCGTCCAGTTTATCATAATTGGAATGAACCAATGAAAGTGTGGGGTCGGTCTCCATAATATCAAACTGTTTCTGCAACTTGAGTGGATCAGTCCAGGCATCATCGCCATCGCAAAGAGCCACATATTTCCCACGGCATTCTTTGGTTGTTTCAATATAGTTATAAACGCCTTGCGAAAGGTAGGCATCGCGTCCCGGTTCGGATTGCGATCGGAGAATCAGACTAATGCGATCGGGGTGCTTTTCTGCATATTCAATACATATTTCACGGGTTCCATCGGTCGATTCATCTTCCCCGATCACTACTTCATAAGGGAAACGAGTCTGTTGCATGAGTATGCCGTCCAGACATTCGCGTATATATGGAGCATGGTTATAGGTGATAAGATTAACGCTTACCACGGGTTTACTCTCTCTAATATCAAAACTCATAGAAATCGTCCCTGCACCACTAAATACAAGGTTATTCACTCAGTTACATCACAAAGAAAAATAAAGTACATAGGTGACTACCGAAAAGCACTTCTTTTCTAAGCCTAAAGTTTGTACAGGCATCACAAATCCAGCGAACCGTATTAGAACATGCCAACCTGCAAATGTCATCGCAAAGCTGCCGTTCGAATCAAATCCGCGATCCGCATGATGGTTGATTCATCAATAGCCATACCGGTCGGCAATAACAAGATGCGCTCCAGAATGGCTTCGGTGATTGGGAGATGCATTCCGACATCGGGCTGCAAGGTGGCATAAGGCTCCATACGGTGGCACCCCGGCCAGAAATAGCGACGAGCAAGCACGTTCTCGGAATGCAACCGCTCCATCAGGGCATCGCGCCGTATTGGAAAGTCCTCGCCAATTTCCACTAAAATATACTGATTATTGCGCATAACGCCGTTTTTCCAAGCATTGGAAACCCGCTCAAGATCCCTCAGGTGCACGCCGGGAATTGATTCTATTTCCCGTGCATACATCTCGAAATTACGCTGATTGGTCTCAAGGAAACCATCGATCGCTTTTAGGTTTGCCAGTCCCATGGCAGCACAGACCTCGGTCATTTTCCCGTTGGTTCCGACATAGCCCACATCGTCCCAGTCGCGAAACCCGAAATTCTGCATGAAACGGATTTTTTGTGCCAGTTCATCGTTATCGGTAGCTATAGCACCTCCCTCAAAGGAATTAAGGAACTTAGTGGCATGAAAGCTGAATACCTCGCACTCTCCGAAAGAGCCAATCGACTGACCTTCATGCTGGTTTCCAAAAGCATGAGCCGCATCGAACATCAGTTTAAGACGGTGCCTGGCAGCGACATCCGAAAGCGCTTCTGTATTGCATACATTTCCAAAGACATGAACACCGAGAATGCCTGTAGTACGCGGTGTGATACGACGTTCAACCTCGCTCGGATCAAGGCAGAGAGTTTCAGGGTCGACATCGCAAAAGACGGGAGTAATACCCTGCCACTGCAAAGCATGAACGGTGGCAATGAATGTGAGAGAAGGCACAATCACCTCGCCTTCCAATCCAAGGGCCCGGATAGCGATTTCAAGCGCAATGGTCCCGTTACACTGAACAATGCAGTGTTTGACGCCCAAATGGTTCTGCAGTTCTTCCTCAAATTGAAGTACCAACTTACCATGGTTCGTAAGCCAGCGCCGATCAAACATACCTTCTGTATATTTGTAAAACAGCTCTTTGTTCCCGATGTTCGGGGCCCCAACATGCAATGGTTTTTCAAATTCCATAGTTAACCTGTCTGAATCCCCATTAGGCGGGAACATAGTTTGCTTCCTTAGATTGTGCCACAATCTCAACACAGCATTCGCAATCAACAATGCGAAAAAGATCAGCATTATTTCCGAGGCCCAACTCTTTCATAATGGAAAACCCCATTGGATGCCATCTGATACAAGCATCGATGCCGATGACTACAAAAATACGCACTGCTGAACAGAGCATGAACCACGCCGCTGACGGCAACATTGAACGAATGTCACATCAGGAAGAGAATTGACCACGTTTTAAGCGAATTCTCCAAGTCGATAGGCGGGAAAATAGTTGGTTTCCTCCTGCCCCTGCAAGGGCGCAAGATCCTGATACGCCTCCTGATTGACGATTTTTCCACAGAAATAGACCGGCCGGGTTTTCGAGCTCCATCCCTTTTTATATAGACTCAATCCATCATTTCCAGAACCGGAGAATCCGGCACCTCCGCCAAGATCGAGCCATTTGGCTCTCTCCGAAAAATGGCTGTATGAAAGATAGTCCATGGCATAAAAAGCCCCCTCTTTATAGCCATGGTCGCTCACGGCACCAAGGTGGCAATGCACAACATCATCCTGAATAAAATAGAGTTGCGCTCCGATTATTTCATCGTTCAGAAAGGCTAAAAGAACTTCGATTTCAGGCATGGCAAGCTGCTGTTCAAATGCTGTTTTCGAAAACGCCTTGATACCGCGAATATTGTGGCGGAGGGCGAGGGTCTGATAAATCTCCGTCCACTTCTCTGCAAAACCTTCCGGTTGCCTGCACACTTCCACCCGGATGTTTTCAAGAGCCTGAGATGCATGCTTACGATGATGGTTTGAACCGATCGATTCCATGGGTTTTTTCAAGTCTACAATATAGTGAACCTTAAATGGGTTGACGACATCAAGACAGACCTCCAGATCACTGGGAGAGTGATGCCCGAAGGGATCCGCCACAAATGACACACTGATAATTTCCGAAGGAAGCTCTTCCAGATCGTTACATAGCTGAGACCAGTCCCGGCAGAAGAACAGCGGATAGCAGCCCATTGCATCGAAAAACGGAGTGCCCGGAATCGCCCGCTTAAGTAGATAGCCATCACACCGAGGCAAATGAATGGGATCGCCGAATTCTGCCAGCGAATAGGCATAGTTCCGACTGGCGTATCCTGTATTTCCTTGCTCCGACATAGTCAATTTACCTTCTCATCCTTTGGTTTCTGAATCCGACGTTTCAGTCTACCAAGCATATGCCATGCCGCTAAGTATTGATTTTTCCACCCCATACGATGAATCGTAACAACCCGGGTGTGCTCAATGCGATAACTCCACGCATTCACATAGTCAGCGAATCCAGCCAGATAGTCTCCCTCCACGAATCCTTTTCCATGAAAATGTCTGATCAGCCAGCATGAGTTGACCATACCAGGAGAATGCTCGGCATAGTCGGGGAGATAGGTGCCATGACTGAAATAGATTTTGTCCAGGTAGGAATAAGCTATTTCAACGGACACCACCGTATCCCCATCCCGCATCACACCGAACCAAAGCCTTCCCTGCTCGGCCAGCTTAGGAAACAGGTCGGCGTAGAAGTCCCGATGAAAGGCCACCATTCCCCCCTCCTTCCAGCTCTTAATCTCCGTTTCAACATATTCCTGAAGATGCTGTTCAACTTCCGTTGAATCCTGACTTATACAATAGGAAAGGTTCTCAATACGCCGTTCGAGTCGTCCACATTTCTTTCGCAGCTTGCGGTGCTGTCCCCAGAAATCCTCCCATTCACCGGCCAGTTTAATGATCGGAGAGTCGGGGCCTGACTTTACCCGTGTCCAATAAAAGGGGAATCGAAACAGCTGATTTGCAAATCGGGGGAAATATGAGCCCACAAGCAATTCATCGAGCTCGACGACATCCCATGCCTTACACTCCCTCTTTAAGTAGTCGCGAAACCGCATCCAGCAACGGGCTTCCATATTTCGCTTAATGATGGGACTCGGCTTGTCAGTTTCTGATGACTGAGGGGTGATTCCATGAGCCAGCACTTTAACCCGAATCCCATGTCGCTTCCGAATCCAGAGACTTAGCGGAAAGAAGGCAAGCAACTCCCCCGTCTCTTCATCACTAAACCGCAGGATAAATATTTCTTCACCCTGTTTGAAGTGGTTGCAGGACGTATACACGAAATCGAACGTCATAAAGATGGTGGGCCGAACACTTTCTGCGAGGAGCTGATCCCACTCGGCATGCAGCTTCAGAAGATCGGGGCCGAAATCCAGTTTTTCAACAAGGATTTTCCCGTTCACTCGCACTGCTCCAACTTCGCTTCAAGATCTATCACAAGATCGGCATGCTCCATAACCGACGGTCGGTGGGAAATAAATATCACGGTAAGACTGTCAATCGCCTTCAGCCGATTCAGAACCATGCTTTCTGTCTTGAGGTCGAAAGCGTCCGTACTCTCATCCAATAGAAGAATCTTTGGATCGCGGTATAAGGCGCGCGCAATTCCTACCTTGAGAACCTGCCCGCTACTGAAATTCAGCCCATTCTCACCATACACGGAATGATATCCGTTCGGCAGTCCTTGCAGCAACTCGTCGAGATCGACCATACGGCAAACCTCGTGCACCCTTTCCCGGTCGATCTCCTCGTGTTCCAGTCCAAGAGCAATATTTTCATACAAGCTCGCCTGAATAATATTCACTGCAGCCGGCACCAGGCCAACACGCCCCTTCCATTGTTTACTGCCATAGGCGTCGACCGTTTGGCCGCAGCTCTCAATCGCACCTTTGGCCGGACGATACAAGCCCGCAACCAGATACATCACGGTCGATTTTCCACATCCGGTCTTTCCTTTAATACACGTAAACTGCCCGACCGGGAAATCCAGATTTAAGCCATCAAGATGAAACGGGCTCGACTCCGAATAGGCGAAAGAAATATTACGCAGTGATATCATCGGCGGAGGCCAATTATCCCCTGCGGAACCTTCCTCAGTCTCCTCAGGAACAACCAGAGACTTTGCTACATCTTCAAGGATCGCCGTATCGTACCAAATGCTTTTGATTCTGTTAAAAATGCTGGCGACGGACGGAATCAGTCGGTAGGAGGCCACTGCATACATCCCGATAATCGTAACCGGTTGCCCTTTGTCCCCCGCAAAGATCGCGAAATAGAGCGCAACGGACAGAATGACGGTGAAGGCCATGACCTCCAGGACGCGTTGAGGGATCTCCCGAATTAATGAACTTTTGATGCTCGTACGAACCATTTGTTTGGCGGAAAAGGTAAAGCGTGCGACAAAATAGGGAGCAATGCTGTTGAGTTTGATCTCTTTATTGAGCTTCAGCGCCTCCAGCACATGACTGTAGAGCTGCGCTTCCAGTTTTGCATACTTTTTCCCCAGCTCATCAAGACTGCATGAGGTAACCTTATTAATGATGTAATGAACCACGAACAAGACGGTGAAAACCACCAGGGTCACGCGCCAATCGATCCATAGCAGCAGACCAACCACAAACAACGAACTGATGATTTCAGAAATCAAATCCAGCATGGAAAAGAGGGTTGAGATCACCACCCGCCCCACATCAGACAAAACCTCTTTCGCACGCTCCGCACTCTGCTTCTTTTCGAACTCCAGTACATCGATTCCCAGATAGTTCTGCAGTAAACGGGCGGACAGTTCCTGATTTTTCGTGGCACCGAACAAAACACCGTACCAGCTTTCGAAGGCGGAGATGACATTCCCGACAATCAGCATGCCCAGGGAAATTGCACCGAACGCAACCACATTACCGGTATAGCTTTCGATGCCGGTGATCTGCTGAAAGTAGAGAATATATTTGTTCGTATGCAGGATCTCCGGTTCGGAAATCAAACCAATGAAGGGAAGAATGGATGCAATACTCACCATATTGATGAGCCCGTTTACTACGGACAGCACAAAAATCAGCAAAAGCTTTCGCCGATCCGCATGATCCAGCAATTTGTATACGATTCTGAATTTCTCTAGCAACTGCATCTCGTTTTCGTCCCGGGCTGCCCTTCAGCCATCCTTCTAAAAAATGGTGACGGAAGCTTTTGCTTCCGCCACTTGTAAACTAAATAACCAACAATGGAATGCCGCCTACCTGTCGGTCCACCCCTGAAGTTCATAGACCACCGGATGACCGTTCGTTGAATATAATATAGATAATCCGAAATAATATAGACTCACCGGCTCTCTCCCTTCGAGGTCAGTCGACCGGTGGAATCAAGAGCATCAATACATACAGCCTGCGCTTCAGAAAAAGACGCTCCCTTGATCGAGAGAGCGAATATGAACATAAATCGTGACTCCATTTTCCAGCTGCCTTTTTTGAATGGCTGTTTATCTAGCCTACTTGAAATAATTAGGCTAATGATAAGCATAATAATCAAAGCCACCTCAATTCTTAATACGTTCTTATATACACAGGAAATGATACTATAAAGGCCTTCAAAAAAAACCTCTATCGCTATCCGCTCAGTCTATCCGCGCACCTGATCAACCCGGATATCCACATGGATGATCTGATGGCCATTGAACGCGCCTGCTTCCCGCCCCAAATGCAGGATTCGCGCCAAAACATGGAATCTTTTTTCCGCGAACCGCTCGCTGCAGGATTGATTCTATGCAAGGACGGTCAGGCCATTGGTTATATGTCTGGCATACATATTTGCGACGAAAACTCTGCCGATGTGCTTGCCACAAACCAATTCATTAAAGAATCAGAGGAGATCACCTTCTATCTCAGCAACATTGCCATCCTCAAAGAATACCGTTCTGTGCTGGCCGTGGAGTTTCTCGGGCATGAAATGGCCATGCTGCTCAAGTACGAAGGATATCGTTATGTTGTTGCTCATATACGAAAAAAAACGGGGCTTTCCCGTGTTGCGCAATATCGATATGGCGCACAGCTTCTTAAAACCTATGAAAACTGGGCAGAGTTCGATGAGCCGTTTGACTTCATCATGTTCGAACTTGAAAAAGTCCCGCTACTTCCGGTAGCTGCCGATTATTGCCTAACCTGTATACGAAAAATCCGCAACAGGATTAAGGGCATTCCCTGGTACGGCTGACAGGATAGTCTATTCCTGCCTCACCTGGCTCCCGGGTTGAGACGGCATCCAGTTGCCCACATCAAGGCGTTCATCAACGGTCCATTTTCCAACCCGCCGTTCCTTCGTCACAACGGTCTTTAACAGTTTCAGATATTGCTTCCGCGGAATATTCTCGTAGCCCATTCGCCGGAAATGCTCCCAGAACCACTGTATATCGTTGATTTTATATCCCCAGTGCTGGAGGTGGCAGTTCAGATAGGCCACCGCCACTTTACTGGCGTTGGATTCGCGATGAAAGGCAGACTCCGAAATGAACATTTTTCCCATGTCCATACCAAAGAGCCCCCCCGCCAGCTGTCCCTCCTGATTCCACACTTCAATGGAATGGCACAGTCCTTTCTCATGAAGAGAAACCGCCACTGCAATGCGCTCGGGAATAATCCAGGTATCTCCCTCGCGATCCGCCCCCTCGCCGCACGCACGAACCACCTCTTCGAAAGCGGTGTCAAAGGTAACCGTGTATTTCCCGGATTTGATCAACGGGCGCAGCCCCTTCTTGAGCTTCATCTTTTCCAGAAACAGCACCATGCGCGGATCGCACGAACACCACTCCACCGGAGGCTCGCTGTAGAAGGGATAAATTCCCTTGGAATAGGCAAAAAGAAGCGTTTCGTCGGTCACTTCCCCGCCATAGGCCAACAACCCGTAAAACGGTTTTTTATACGACAGCCAGATGGGGGGAAACTTCCCCTTGGGCGGCGGACGGAAAATCTTGCTCTGATACCACACCTGAGCATCCACCAGCAGGCACCACAGCCAATTCCAAAATCCGGATTCCCGGATGTCTCTGTAGCTGTTTTTCAAATAGTATTTTATGTTTGCCGGCAAAGCTGCCATCCCCGATTCTACTTACCAATAACGTAGTTCCCGATCACCAGCTTATCCAGCCCGGTCGAGAAAAAGCACCGAATTGCATCCAGCGGCGATTCCACGATCGGCTCACCCATCACATTAAAACTGGTATTCAGAACCACCGGGACTCCACTCAGCTTGCCAAACTCAACCATCAGATCATGATAGAGCGGATTCGTTTCCTTACGCACAGTCTGCACACGCGCACTGCCATCAACATGGGTAATGGCCGGAACGCAATCACGCTTGTCCGGAAACACATCGCACACCTTGAGCATAAACGGTGCCTCCACATCGATATCGAAATAGTCCTTAACAGACTCAACCGGGACCGATGGCGCAAACGGACGGTAGGCCTCGCGGTGCTTCACCTCGGCGTTGATTTTATCCTTCATGCCGGGGTCCGAAGCATCCGCAAGAATACTACGGTTTCCCAGTGCACGCGGGCCAATCTCCATCGCACCCTGAAACCAACCGATGATATGTCCCTCGTGAAGCAAACGTGCAGCCTCAACCGCAATATTATCGTGCCGGACCGCCTTCAGCTTTGCTTCTTTGATGACCGCATCAATTTCTTCCTTCGAGTAGGAGGTTCCGACATACGGGTTATCATGAACAAAGGTCCGCTCCCGACCCTCAATCCCGTTCCACACATAAAACGCCGCGCCGATAGCCGTTCCGTTGTCACCGGCCGCCGGCATCACATAAAGATCCTCAAACCCCGACTCCCGCACAATCCGCCCGTTCATAACACTGTTGAGCGCCACACCGCCGGCCACCACCAGATATTTGGCCCCGGTCCTGCGCTGCAGATCCTTACAGATCTTCAACACGCAATCCTCCAAAACGCACTGGAATGCGGCAGCCACATCCTCGTGGTGCTTTTCAAACGGTTCGCCATTCCGACGGGGCCGTCCGAAGGTTTGATAAAATTTCTGACTGCAATACGGACGGCGCCAATACTGGAAATTGAAATACGATAGATCAATATGGATCGCACCGTCGTCCCCCACCTTCACAATCTCAGCGACTTTTTCGCGAAAAACATCGGGGTCGCCGAAAGGCGCAAGCCCCATCGTTTTGCCCTCATCATAGTTGGGCCGGAATCCGCAGAATTCCGTCGCAGCTTCATAGAATGATCCGAACGAATTCGGGAAAAAACTTTGGTTATAACATTCAACCTTCGTCCCGTTACCATAACCCACAAACGAGGTCGCCCACTCGCCGGAACCATCCAGCGAAAGCAGCGCCGCCTCGGGATAGGGCGAAACATAGAAACTGCCCGCAATGTGCGACATATGGTGCGGAACCCAATGAACCGCAGGCTGCCTGGACTTTTTCGGCCACGTACCCAGATACCAACCCCAGAACTGATCCTGACGATAATTCGATGTACCCACTTCATGGCTCAGGAACGGTTTGATTCCTCTGCCCAGCTTCAACGAATACGCCGCCTTCCTTTGCCAGTGCAGCGTGGGTTTGATCGATACCGCAACAGCATCGATATCGCCTGCTTCCAATCCCGCAACCTTCAGACAGCGCTCAATGGCCTGACGGGGAAACTCATCCGTGTGCTTATCCCGCGTCAACCGCTCTTCTTCAATGGCAACGACCAGCCTGCCGTCAACCACAAGGCATGCAGTCGAATCGTGATAGAAATAATTAATTCCAAGAATATTCATAGTGCCACTATAGGAACACTATCCGTGCCAAGTCGACCCATTATTCATTGATGTATGCCAACATTCACAATTCGATTGTTTGTAAAGATCCATCAGCCTAGATTCGGGAATGAAAATGAAGGAAACATGAAGGATAGGCCCCTTTCAGGGCTCGCTGCAGGATAAATAAAATGGAATCTGTCCCCGGAAAAACAGAAACAAAGAGAATGGCAGGCATCGATCTGGCGCGGAAAGCGGTCTCACCGGTCGTTGAATTGCTGCTCCATATCCTCCAGCGCAACCCCTTTGGTTTCCGGCACCATGGTTTTCACCCAGATCAACTGAAGCACCATCATAAAACAGAAGAAACCGAAGATCGCCGTTGGCGGAAGCGCCGCTGCCATTTTCGGGAAAACCAGTGTCAGCGCCGCAGCAAAGAACCAGTGCGTGAAACAGCCTAACGACTGCCCGGCCGCCCGGTTGCGATTCGGGAAAATTTCAGCAAGAAAGACCCAGATCACCGCGCCCTGCCCAACCGCGTGCGCGGCAATAAAGGCAAAAATACAAAAAGGAACAATGGTATAATTTTCGGTGCTGAACGCCCACGAACAAAGCCCCAGCGAGATAATATATCCGAACGATCCGATATAAAGCAGCGTCCGGCGTCCCACCCGGTCAATCAACCACAGGCCGACATAGGTGAAAATCAGGTTCGTAATTCCGATCCCGATCGACTGCAGCAGCGCGGCCTGCTCGGCCAGCCCCGTCCACTCAAAGATACGCGGGGCAAAATAGAGCACGGCATTGATGCCCGAAAGCTGATTGAAAAATGCGATGAGAAAGGCCAGCAGAATCGGCGTTTTCAGGCGAGCGGTGAAAAACTTTTTGGCCGTTGTCTGATCCCCCAGATTCTGTTCAACACTATCCGCCAGCGCATTGAGCTCGTCGCTGGAAAGCTCCGGATTGATTCGGCCGAAAACAGCGATGCCTTCCTCGCGCTTGCCGGCGTGACTGATCAGCCAGCGCGGGCTCTCCGGCAGCGTCAAACAAAACAGCGAATAGGCCAGCGCCGGGATTGCCTCGGCTCCCATCATCCAGCGCCACGCAATGGATACATCCAGATATTTTCCAAAGAAAAAATTGGAAACGAAAGCCACCAGGATCCCGAAAACAATATTGAACTGGAAAAGTCCGGCCAACCGGCCGCGCCGTGCCGCGGGAGAAATTTCAGAAATATAAAGCGGCGAAGCCACCGTGGCCACCCCAACCCCGACACCGCCGATAAAGCGGGAAATCATAAAGAAGACCGAATCCGGCGCAAGCGCCGAACCGACCGCAGAAACAAAATAGAGCACCCCGATGAAAAGCAGTGTTTTTCTGCGTCCGAACTTTTCCGTTGGCCAGCCACCCACCAGCGAACCCAGCACCGTGCCCCAAAGCGCCGCGCTCATCACCAGCCCATGTATAAAGTCGCTCAAACTCCATAATGCCTGAATCTGCTGTTCCGCCCCGGAAATAACAATCGTATCAAACCCGAAAAGAAACCCCGCCAATGCCGAAGTCAACGCCCAGAAAAACAGCTTTCTATTGTGCATACCCCTCTCCCTTCACATCCTGATCATTCGTAACGGTATTTCCAACCACTGGAACCACTTTGACACAGAAATAAGCATGAATCCCGGCAATATACCAGACGGAATCATATCCAAGTTGGAATGACCGCACCAGCAGAACGCTCAGTACGTAGCAAGGTTTCCAGAGATTGGAACTTCAGCTCTTTTTCTTGGCGCTGGAATCGGAAGCTGGTTTGGGCTTATCAGCAGCTTTATCTTTATTGTAGTTGGAGCGCCGATAGTCGGTTTCATAAAACCCGGAACCCTTAAAAAGCACACCGGCTCCGGTACCGATCTGGCGCGCAACCACCCCGTTGCATTTGGGGCACTCGGTCAACGGATCGGCCGACATGCTGTGAAACGCCTCAAAATGATGGCCGCAGTCTTTACATTTATAATCATAGGTCGGCATAGCACACTCCTGCTCATATTTCCAAAGAGGACGGAATGTAGCGCATCCGCCTCTATTGTCAAAATGATTCTGGACATGGCATCCGCCCTGACTAATCTCTTTTTCCAACCTTTGGAGATTTGTTTTATGAACTTTGAATTCGCCACCGCACAACGGATTATTTTCGGGCCGGGCAAACTGGCAGAACTGCCGAACCTGATTCAGGGCATGGGCAAAAAAGCAGCACTCGTCACCGGCACCAACGCGGAACGGATCGGGCCCATCTTCAAAACCCTGCGGGAGTGCGGGGTCGAACCGGCGGCATTCAGCATAAAAAAAGAGCCCACCGTGGAACGAATTACCTTATTTTCCGCCACAGCCCGGGAGCTGGGCTGCGACTTTGTGGTTGCCCTTGGCGGCGGCAGCATCATCGATGCCGGCAAAGCCATGGCCGCGCTGCTCACCAACACAAATGATCTGATGGATTATCTCGAGGTCATCGGAAAAGGCGAACCGCTCACCGAAGACCCCGCCCCCTGCATTGCCATCCCCACCACCGCCGGCACCGGAGCGGAAGTCACCAAAAATGCCGTCCTGAAATGTGAGGACAATCAGGTAAAAGTCAGCATGCGCCACCCGAAAATGCTGCCGACCGTGGCGCTGGTCGATCCCGAGCTCACACTCTCCATGCCGCCGGAAGTCACCGCCAGCACTGGACTCGATGCTTTTGTTCAATTGCTGGAAGCTTTTATTTCCAAAAAATCCAATCCGTTAACGGATGGCATCTGCCGGGAAGGACTCAAGCGGGTAAGCCGCTCACTGTACCATGCCTACCTGCATCCCGAAGACCTCAATGCCCGCACCGATGTGGCCTTTGCCAGCCTCTGCGGCGGACTGGCGCTGGCCAACGCCGGCCTCGGCGTCATTCATGGATTTGCCGGCCCGATTGGCGGCATGTTCAGTGCCCCGCACGGCATGGTCTGCGCCACCCTGCTGCCCGCCTCCGCTGAGCTGAATTATTCCGCCATGATATCCCGCGACCCCGAAAATCCGGCAATTGCTAAATTTGATGAAGCGGCACAAATTATCCTGAAAGACGAAAACGGTACCATCGAAGAAGTGTTCGATCGACTGAAGGGGCTTTGTGCTCAAATGTTTGTTCCCGGGCTTTCAGAGTTCGGCATAAAGGAATCCGACTTCCCCGCCATCGTTGCAAAAGCTCGGAATGCCAGCAGCATGAAAGGCAACCCGATTCCGCTGACCGATGAAGAACTGCTCTCGATTCTGAATACATCGCTCAATCCTCCCGTCGACGGTAATCAAACCCTGTATATGTAACACATGAATACGGTTCAATTCGGTGCATTAAACTACACGGTGCTGGCGATCTATCTCGCCGGCATGCTGGGTGTTGGATTCTACTTTTCCCGAAAGCAGGAAAATTCCGAAATGTTTTTCCTCGGCGGCCGCAAGCTGCCGTGGATCGCTGTGGCCATGAGCATGTATGCCTCGCTCACCAGTGCCGTCACCTATCTCGGCCTGCCGGGCACCGCCTATTCCGAAAACATTGCGCTCATCATCGTCTGCATCATGAGCCCGATCGTCGCGCCGTTTATCCTGCTGCTGTTTTACCCGCTCTACCATCGGCTCCGGGTCACCACATCCTACGAATACATAGAAAAGCGGTTTGGCAATTCCGCACGCTACGGCGTCGCCGGACTCTTCATTCTGGCGCGACTCGGCTGGCTGGGCACCGTGGTCTATGCCCCCGCCCTCGCCATGTCCATCGTCACCGGCATTCCGCTCTGGGGCTGCATCTGCATGATGGGCCTGCTCGCCACAGTCTACACCGCACTCGGCGGACTGGCCGCCGTCGTCTGGACCGATGCCATCCAGTTTGTCATTCTCATCGGCGGCGCCATCTGGGTGGCCATCAGCCTCGCAAACGGAGTCGAAGGCGGTGCGGCGGAAATTCTGGCCGTGGCCAAAGAAACCGGGCGGCTGCATATTGCAGACTGGAAATTCAACCTCTTTGCCATGACCGGCCCAGCCGTCGCCATCTCGTTTTTCTTTCAGCTGATGCAGGACTACGGCACCGATCAAGTAACCGTGCAGCGCCTGATGGCCACCGGATCCATGAAAAAAACAATCAAGTCCGTTGCCTTCAATGCCTGCACCGACTTTTTCATTATCGCCCTGCTGATGTTTATCGGGCTCGGACTCTTTACCTTTTTCCAACCGCATGAACTACCGGCCGATATCACCAGCGATAAGGTCATGCCCTACTACATTATCCACTATCTGCCGCAGGGCATTTCCGGGTTGCTCATCACCGCCGTTTTTGCCGCCGCCATGTCGTCCATGGATTCCGGCATCAACTCCATTGCCACCGTCATCATCAACGACTTCAAAAAACCCTTCTTTCAAGTTTCCAGTTTCCAGTTTAAAATTTCAGACGTCACCCTCGCCCGCATCATCACAGTGGCTCTGGGCTTTCTGGCCACGGGACTTGCTTTTTATGTCTCGACAATCCAAGGCATTCTAAAAGCATTCTTCAGCTTCATGGGTATGTTCAGCGCACCGGTGCTCGCCCTTTTCCTGCTCGGCGTACTGACCCGGAAAGGCAATTTTAAAGGCTGGCTGATCGGGCTCGGCGCCTCCCTGCTTTCCAGTGTCTGGATCCAGAAATTCACCGAGGTGCACGAGATCAACTACTTCCCGATTTCATTTGCCGTCGCCTTCATCGTCGGCCTGATTTCCAGCCGCTTTTTCCAAACCTCGGAAGCCCCGAAAGACCTCACCGTCTGGAAATAAATTTATGAACACCCGCTGCGCTTAAGACACCAAGAACCCTAAGCTTCGTGCACTTTGAGCCTTCGTGTTTAATTTCGGCTGCCGCGCCTTTTCCAAACATCGGAAATAAATATTTCAACACCCGCTGCGCTTCAGACACCAAGAACACGAAGCTTCGTACACCTCGAGCCTTCGTGTTTAATTTCGGCTGCCGCGCCTTTTCCAAACATCGGAAATAAATATTTCAATACCCGCTGCGCTCAAGACACCAAGAACCCTAAGCTTCGTACACCTTGAGCCTTCGTGTTTAATTTCGGTTGCCGCGCCTTTTCCAAACATCGGAAATAAATATTTCAACACCCACTGCGCTTAAGACACCAGGAACCCTAAGCTTCGTGCACTTCGAGCCTTCGTGTTTAATTTCGGTTGCCGCGCCTTTGCCAAACATCGGAAATAAATTTATGAACACCCGCTGCGCTTAAGACACCAAGAACCCTAAGCTTCGTGCACTTTGAGCCTTTGTGTTGAATTTAGTTGCAGGGAGTTCGCGTCAGGTCTTGGGGCGCGTTGTGCCTTTTTGTGGCTATAAAGCTGAGCAGTAAGTTTCGACCGCCTGTTTCCGCAGATCGGAAATTGCCGCCGCCATATCATCCTGCTTATAGAGATACGACCCGGCCACAAAAAGATTACAGCCCACCGCCGCCGCGCGGCTCACAGTCTGATCGTCAATTCCGCCATCGATGGCAATGTCCACCCAATCCGCCATCCGGCGAATGGTGGCAACCTTCTCTTCCACGTCCGCAATATAGCTCTGGCCGCCGAATCCCGGATGCACCGACATCACCAACACCTCGTCCACCCAGCGGTTTTCCAAACATTGGAAAATACTCTCTACCGGAGTCTCCGGATTCACAGTAATGGCCGGGCGTTTTCCGAGCGACCTGATTTCCGCCAGCACTGCTTCCACATCGCAGCGCGACTCGATATGAATCTGAATCGTATCCGCCCCCGCATCCGCAAAAGTTTTAATATAGTGCTGCGGTTCAATCACCATCAGATGCACATTCTGCGGAATGGAAACTGCGGCGGCCGAAACCTTCACCGCTTCCGGCCCGAAGCTGATATTCGGCACAAATACCCCATCCATCACATCCACATGAATCTGATCCGCTCCGGCATCTGCGGCGCGCTTGCAACCTGCCGACAAATTTCCAAAGTCGGCGGCAAGAATGGAAGGCATAATCTGAATATCCGGCATATTGATCTCCTGAAAAAGTGAAGGTGCGAATGTACCCAACCTACCCCGCTCACCGCAAAAAAAAAGACCGACTCTTTCCGATAGGCCTTCAAAGTCAGCAACAGGATCCCATCGTGTTGTGCAGGCCGGGGGAAGTGCTTCTGGCAGAAATATCTAAACCCCACTTGCTGAAAAGGGAGATCTCTCTGCAACTTTTTTAAGCCACGAGAAACACAAAACATATTCCCCGCTGCAAGGCAAAGTAACTATAACAATGATTGAATTGCTTGGCGCACCTTACTCCATTCAGGTTCTTCAGTCATATAGCACCATGAGAGACGTATTGCTGATTTGATGCGGTCCTCAGACAGTCCCATGGCAGTCAGGACATGGCTTGGTTCATAGCTCTGTGACGTGCAAGCAGACCCATTTGAGATTGAAACTATACCCTTGAGGGCAAGCATGACTGCCTCAGAGTTCAAGCCATTGAATGAGAGGTTTAAAACATGCGAAACAAGAGATCCCTCATCTCCGTTAACTTGATAATCTAGACCATGGAGCGCAGAAAATACTCTCTCCCTAAATGCACGATTCTTAGCGGCACGCTCAGAGTGGTGTTTCTTACAGCATTCTGCAGCAACACCGAGTCCAGCAATCAAGGGCACAGGAAGTGTTCCTGGGCGCAACCCACGCTCTTGCCCCCCACCAAATTGAATAGGAGTTAAGGGTGCTCTTTTGAACTTTCTACGGCGCATAACAAGAGCGCCAATACCCTTGGGACCATATATTTTGTGCCCACTTATACTAATGAGATCAATTCGTGGATGGTTAAGTTTTTCCAGTTCCTTGCCGTACCCCTGAGCAGCATCAGTGTGAAAATAAACGCCTTGCTGCGGCAACGCATCAGCAACCTCATCAATAGGTTGAATACTCCCCGTCTCGTTATTCACATGCATCATGGAGACAAGAAAGGTGTCATCTTTTACAGCGGATAGCATATCTGAAGCTGTGACCACTCCAGAAGAATTGGGATTAACGTAAGTTACCTCAAAACCCAAAGACTCTGCGTAAGCTACTGGTTCAATTATGGCTTTGTGCTCAATAGACGTTGTTACTATATGGGTTTTACCGTTATCAGTTGCCCATTTTAGCATCCCTAGTATGGCGAGGTTATTGGATTCAGTCGCACCTGATGTAAAGATGACATCCGATGAATCAATACCATCGAAGACCGACGCTACCTGTTCCCTAGCCTTTTGCACTGCCAGTTTAGCTTTATTTCCATATTCATGGGTACGGCTTCCTGAATTACCATACTCCTGTTCCGTATACAGCCGAATGATCTCAGCCACCTCTGGTTCAACTGGCGTCGTAGCATTATTATCCAAGTATACGCTCATAAATACCCTGTTTGTATTGTTTCACATACTGTTTGTTTGATCACGCACACAAGAAAATGTAGTTTACGTCCATCGTGTGTACAAGGAAAGAAAGATGAGCAACGAGCATTCATTTGAATATGAGTATGTATTCCCCTCCATACGAGGGGTTCAGGCTCAACAGGAATACTATATTTCTATGTGTCCAATACGCCTTATACCGAGAATGTTCATGTTTGATGAACCAGGCATTCCTCCAGAGCTCAGGGCCCAGCGAACGCTCAACCAAGCCAGAATACCTGAAATTAAAAGATATATTCTCGATAATTTAAACAACTATGTCTTTTCTGCAATCACAGCATCCATTGATGGCGAAGCAAAATTCGAACCTTACGGAGGGGATAAGCATCGCAACAAAATGGGCAATCTTCATATCGATATGAGTGCCAAACTCATTATCAACGATGGACAGCACCGCCGTGCAGCCATTGAAGAAGCGATCATGGAGAATCCTGACATCGCCAATGAAACTCTTGCTGTTGTGTTCTTTCTTGATCCTGGATTAAAACGATGCCAGCAAATGTTTGCGGACCTCAATCGCTATGCCATTCGCCCCTCAAAGTCTCTCGGCATTCTATACGACTACAGGGATGATTTTTCGATATTAACCAAAGAAATTGTAGCCCGATCTGAATTATTCCGAAGCGTAGTAGAAATGGAACGCAGCTCCTTATCAGCTCGCTCCAGAAAACTGTTTACACTGAGCGCAATTTACTCAGCGAACAAAGCTCTATTAAAAGGGGCAACCGATAGTGGTGAGGATCAAATAAACTTTGCTGTAGATTTCTGGGAATGTACTGCAAAACAACTAAAAGAATGGAATTTGGTATTCGAGCATAAGTTGAGTGCTGGCGAAACACGAAGTGACTATGTCCACTCTCATAGCACCGCCTTACAGGCTATTGGAATGACGGGAAACACCTTAATTAAAATCCACCCCAATAACTGGAAGAGCCAGCTGAAGAAACTAAGGAAAATTGACTGGGCTCGGTCAAATAGCACTGCATGGGAGGGGCGCACCATGGTTGGTGGAATGATTCAAAAGGCATCGAATAACATCGTCCTTACAGCTAACTATATTAAAGCAAATCTCGATCTAGAGCTTACCCAAGAAGAACAGAAAGCCGAGGAGGCATTCATGAGGGGTCATAATGGGAACTGATCAGAAATCAGACTCTGCATTTTCTAAACACGGCATCAACAAACATGTTGATGCCCTACTGAAAGAAATTATTGATTTATACCAAGCCGATAAAGTCCCGTGGGTAGTTGGTTATAGCGGAGGTAAGGACTCAACAGCGGTATTACAATTGATATGGATGGCAGTTCAAAAGATCCCAAAGAGCCAGAGAAACAAGATTATTCATGTAATCAGCACTGACACCTTGGTTGAGAATCCAATTGTTGCAGAGTGGGTTGCGGGTTCCATCAATTGCATGATTACAGCAACCGATAAGGGAGACCTCCCATTCAATCCGCAGCAATTAATGCCTAAACCAGAAAATAGTTTCTGGACGAACCTAATAGGCAAGGGCTACCCAGCTCCCCGACCGAAATTCAGGTGGTGTACGGAACGTCTTAAAATTTGGCCGTCTAATGAGTTCATCCTGAAAACAACAAAGCAACATGGTGACGTACTGCTTTGCCTCGGCACACGAAAGAAGGAGAGCGTGAAGCGTGCAACAACTATGCAGCACTACGAGGACGAGCGGGACAAGGAGCATAGATATGGCGAGCTTGATGCGGGGCACAAGGTAAGCCCCAACAGTCAACTTCCCAACACTTGGGTGTATTCCCCCATACAAGACTGGTCGAACGATGATGTCTGGTTGTTTCTAAACCAGTTTCAAAATCCATGGGGCTACAGCAACCAGGAACTACTCGGGCTATACTCAGGTGCTACCGAAGGAGGAGAATGTCCCTTAGTTGTTGATACCACAACCCCTAGCTGTGGAGATAGCCGGTTCGGGTGCTGGACCTGCACATTGGTAGATCAGGATAAATCCATGTCAGCGATGATCCAAAATGATGCTGATAAAGAATGGATGCTCCCATTATTGGATATCAGAAATACTATCGACTATCGCCGGTTTGGGCTGGAAGAAAGTGATCGGGAACTACGTGATTTCCGTCGAATGAATGGCCGAGTACAGCTTTTTGGAGACGGAATGAAATACATTCCCGGTCCTTATAAAAGAGGCTTTAGGGAAGAACTCTTAGGCAAACTCCTAGAAGCCCAAAAGTTCATTCAGGAAGAAGGTCCCGAAAATGTTAAAAATATACAACTGATCACTCTCAATGAGCTGGAAGAGATCCGACGTATCTGGGTCATGGATAAACATGAGATCGAAGATCATCTGCCCAAAATCTATGAAGATGCTACCGGCGAAGAGTATCCAGGAAAAGATATCAGCGGAAATCAGCCCTTTGACAGGGATGATCTACAACTCCTCGAAGAGATTTGCGGACAGCATTATCCTCTGGTACGAGATTTAATTGATGTTGAGCTTCAGCAATCAACGCAACTCAAACGCACTAAGCTGATGAAAAATATAGAAGGTTCGATTAAACGCAACTTCTATGAAGATGAACAAGATGCACTAGCTTACAGCCGAAAACAGCAACAACACAAAACAGATACAATAGAAGAATGGGATCGAGTCACAGACGAATATATCGAACCCAAAGCTGACCAAGGCCAATCATGATATTTCTCCAACTAACACTGCAAAATTTCGGACAATACAGAGGTTTCCATGAAGTACAAATGGGAACAACTAAAACAAAGCCGATCCTTCTTATCGGCGGACATAATGGAGGAGGCAAGACCACCATTCTTGATGCCATGCAACTTTGCTTGTATGGCAAACGATCAAACTGTTACGGGAGATCTGAGCGACGATGGGACACCTATTTACGTTCGTGGATAAACCGGGACAGTGATCCAAAACAAGAAACCCGCATCAAGCTACACTTTCGACATCCTCATGAAGGTCGAGAGACTGACTTCCGAATAGAGTTTTCCTGGCGATCAACTGGCAAAAGCATTTCAGAACGAAAAGAAGTATATATTAACGATACACTACACAACCAAATCACAGAAACCTGGGATAAGTTCATTGATTCAATCCTGCCAGCTCGCCTTTCCACACTATTCTTTTTTGACGGGGAACAGATTGAGAATCTTGTGCGACCAGAAACTGCTAAGATCTTCCTAGAGTCTGCCGTCTCAGAATTATTGGGCATCGGCACGTTGGATCAGCTTCACCGTGACCTTACAACTTTGAATCGAAATAAATCCCTCCAAAATAAATCAGCAGTAGAGACTCAAAAGCTTCGAGATGCTGAAGTTTCGTATGAGGAAACCCAGAAGCAAGTTTGCCACACTGAAGACCATTTAGTCATATTGCGAAAACATCACAAAGGTCTCACCAAACAACTTGAGGTGCTGGAATCTGAATACGAATCCAAGGGAGGCAAACTCTTGGATGACCAGACTTCAAACGAGAAGATAAAGGAGGAGCTGGAACGGCAAATTGAAACGCTGAATCGGCAAATAATTAAAGAAGAGTCAGGAGAGCTCCCTCTTCATCTTGTTAAGGGTCAGCTAAAGGAAATAAAAGCTCAGACAGTTAAGGAAGCTGAGGCAAAAGACTGCGCACAACAGCAACAACAAATAGAACGAATGCATGGCAAGTATCTTCGAGCGGCCCAAAAGACTGGTGCATCAGAAGAGGTACTCACAGCATTGTCCTCTCTGGCCGATAAGGAGAAAATACGACTTGGAAATAGGGCCGAAAGCACCTCAGTATACTTGAACCTGAATCCCAGCACAGTATCGCTCCTGAAAGCTACACTTAAAACCCTTCCTAGTGCAGAGAAGCACTGTCGGAATTTAAAGAAGCAGCGAAGTGACATAGACCAACGGATAAAAAAACTAGAAGCCAAGCTTGATGCAACTCCAGAAAAGGGAGCACTAAACACACTCCTTAAAAAGCGGAGAGAGCTCACGAAAGAGCTCTCTAAGTCCGAACTGGAGATAATTACCAAGGAAGAGCTTCTTGAACAACTGAGGGCCAAAGCAGGACAACAAAAAGACCGTGTTGTACGCCTACTGGGAGATTCTGCCACAGAAAAAGCCCAGTATGAAGACGATGAGCGCACCGTCTTTTACAGCTTGAAGGCACAGGAATACCTAAAAGAGTTTCGAACTCAATTACTCAACAAGCATCTGGGGAAATTGGAAATCTATATACTCGAAAGCTTCCAACACCTTATTAAAAAGCAATCGTTAGTGCACCGACTTAGGATTAATCCCTCCACCTTTTCCATCGAGCTAACCAACAATGAAAGAAAAATAATCCCTGCAGAAAAATTGTCAGCAGGAGAGCGGCAGCTACTTGCAATAGCAGTCTTCTGGGGACTCCAGAAAGCATCAAGTCGCCCAATTCCCGTTATGATCGACACTCCTATGGGGCGTCTTGATTCCTCACATCGAGAAAACTTGGTAAAACGCTATTTCCCATTTGCAGCGCATCAGCTTGTCTTGTTATCCACCGATGAAGAGATCGTCGGCGACTACTACAAAAAAATCAGCACACACACACACCACGAATTAACCATTGCATTTGACGAAGAAAAAGCGACCACTCACATCAAGGAGGGATACTTTCAATGAGCCTTGAAACTGTAAGAATTTCCGACAAAGCGAAGTATCAGCTCATTAAGGTAAAACAAAAGACCGGCATAGAGCACTGGAACGTCCTATGTCGCTGGGCGTTTTGCCTTTCCCTTGCAGATGAATCCATTCCTTCACCAGCAAAAATCCCATTAGATAGTAATGTCGAGATGACATGGAGGGTATTCGGTGGTGAGCACCACGAACTATACCTAGCATTACTTAAACATCGTTGTCAGTGCGACAATAAAGGGGCTACCACCGAGGAACTTACTACACAGTTTAAACTCCATTTACATAGAGGCATTGGCATGCTTTTATCATCTCAACTGACGAACAACCCTTCATCACATGAGTAATGCAACCATAAGGATCATATATGGGGAAAAATAGCCTAACACCAGGGGAGCAACTCTCTGAACTGATCTCAGAGGTAGTACACTCTGAGAATCCTGAATCTGGTTTCTTAAAAAACATGGATAACCTTCTAGTTGCAGATGGTGAATTCCTTGAAATGCAAAAGAAGAGCATTATATTTTACACAACTCGTCGACTTATCCATGGCGCATCCTATGCACTGGAAAAAGCTATGGTGCATTACATGGATTCCCAGAATGCAATTCCAGTCATTAAAGATTACCTAACTAATAATTATTCGTTCAGTCTAACAGAAGAGCAAGCTAATCGACTTCACGCCTTAGTATATAGTTGCGTTGACGCCTCTCATAAAGATTTATCAACAGCCCAACGAAACAAGGCTCTAGAGCAGTTTAGACGCTTAGAGATAACAACCTGTTACATGTGTGGGGTTGAGATCGACTTTGATTCTGTTGACAATAAAAATTCCGCATCAGTAGAACATCTTTTCCCTAGCGAATACGGCGGTGACTCTCGGTTTGAAAATTTAGCACTATCCTGTAAGGATTGTAATAAACATAAAGACGACCATATGCACCCATCTGATTTTCATTTCGAAAAAATATCTACAAAGCACGACTATGGTCACAAGAAATTTTCCAAACAATTACTGGTTAGCAAACAAGTTGTGGCAATGTGGTTGAAGGAAGGCTGTGAATGTACGATTTGCGGAAAGCCAGCTAGTGCTGCCGGGATGCTTTCTGTATTTCAGAAAGAGCCTGCGGACTCTTGGCACTTTCTCAATATCGGAGTACAGTGCTCTGCTCATAACGAAGGATAAATGTATGTCTGAAACACTTAGTTACCTCGGCACTAGAATCAAACAAAGGCAGTCAGTTGACTGCCCTTACTTCTTCACCTTTTATGCTAGCGTCAGTGAAATCACCCAATGGGCAGGCGTTAAGAGAACTGAAGAACAGGAGCATGGGGCACAGCGTGTTACTAAGCCAGCAAGGCTTGCTTCGATAACACGATTCCTAGAAGCCAGAGGTGACAATACATTACCAGGGAGCATTATTATAGGCTTCAAACGGGACTCTATATCTTTTTCTCCAGACACAAACTTTGATATATCTAACCGCTGTCAAAATGAAGCCCAATTGGGATCTTTAGACATTACATTTGACCCCACCGCACCAACACATGAAAAGCCAGGATTGATCGTGGATGGTCAACACCGGGTCTTTGGCAGCAAAGCACTTCACAATGAAGATGTTCCACTGTTAATTGTTGGCATTCTAGATGCCGATATTGAAGAACAAGCATTCCAGTTCATCGTTATCAATCAGAAATCATCGAAGGTTCCAACAACAAATGTGAAGTCCATCATTGCGGACATCGAGAGTATTAATACAAATCTTGGGAACCGATTAGAGGCCGCAGGCATACGTTATGGTGAAAACACCCCAACCTTGAAACGCTTTAATAGCGAAGTTTCTAGTCCTTTCTATAAATTACTCGACTGGGAGCTAAATGACCGTGACACTGAAGCTAAACGAATAGTTACGGTCACCGCAATTGAAGCCTGCATACGACAACTACAGTCTTCGTTCGAATCATTATTAGATGATACTGAGTCAGCAGAGTCAGTGTTTCTAACGGTTTGGAGTACTCTCAAGTCGAATTATGAAGACCTATGGAATGATGACTCTGGAAACAAATTTCTGAAGAAGGTTAACATAGTGGCTATCAATGAATATTTAACTCATAGCTTATTGATGGAATGGGCCAAAGGAGATATTGATCCACTTGAAGAATCTGAAGTACAGGAATTCGTATTAGGAATCTTTTCATCCATCCCAAAAGAGTTTTGGACTAGAGAATGGAAAATTAAAATTCAAGATAATTCCAACGTGAGAGATCTCATCAAGGGTGATCTTGAGACGATGCTTGTAAATGTCAAACTTCAAAGAGAGTGGACAAAAAAACTAAAACTCATCTCCCAACAATAGCCCAACCGTAACTATAGGTTTAGAAAATACCAACAAGGCTTTCAACTTCATCACCGGATCCTTGAACTTCCCTCATCAACAGTAATAACGATTGAGTGTATTTGACTTCACCTTGGAGCTTTTCCTCCAATAACGAAAGTCCGCTATTGGCAAACTCTTCAAAGATAGTTGCTCGCAGTTCTTCCATCTCATCATTACGGCCAAGAACCTTCGGGTCCCCCGTGTGGGTAATCGCCAACATATTGATTAAGGTATCAAGCTTTTCACCAACGAAAACGCTGTAACGGATAGACTCCCCGCTTGATGCCTTTACTATGGGAAGCCGCTCTCCATACTTCACTCCATATGCAGCTGCAAATCCTAGCACTTGAGCCTTTAGTTCGAACGGCCCCTTGGCCGTCTTTAGCATAGATTCAATGAACCCAACTTTATCTTCTGGTACCCGAATTCGACGCTCAGCCATGTTCCACCTCAATTACTTCAGTATACTCAAACTCATTTGGACTTTTTCGAACCAAGTCGTACATTTGTCCATTAAGGTCTACCGACACCTTGTCATCTAAATCATCATTCGGCGTGTGATAGGAAAGAACATATGATTTCCCCACTTTACCTGCTGATGCCCCACTCACTTCTCCTCTCCACTGGGTTGAAGAGACCATCATGACCACCTGATCGGCAACCCTGTTAATATGCTCGGTCACATGCCGACGATTGGTCGTGTCCAACGCACCAAAAGGGGAATCCATTACAATCGGATACTCCGCACTATCTGGCCCTGCGAGATTCTCTCCTCGCTGGGCACTCCACTCCCTCGCTAAATCGACGAAGCCGGCAATGAAGGACAAGCAAAGAACCTGACTTTCACCCTGTGAACGGGCTACAGGGATTGGAACATTGATGGACTCATCAAAGAGCTCCAGAGAATAGGCAGAATCCAACTTGGCGACATAGGGTGACACGGAAATTTGATGGAAGTATTTGTTAATACTTTCCTCCAACTTTTTCCTTAGTCGCTCATTCAGGTTTTCATAAACCTGCTTTATGCGATCCCGGGCATCTACCGCAGCATTTACCCTGCGATTAGCGAGGTTCTGCTGATCTTCCAACCCTTTATGCTTGGCAATTTTCTCCTGTAGCTCAGCGATCTCGGCACTAACACCCTTGATATTCACATCCGTAGCACCAATATCTTTATTCGTTTGAGTGATGTCTTCTTCTAACTTCGACAACCGACTCTGCAAGGAACTGACTTCTTCACGAGGGCTACCCTCCAGCTTCTTCTTGATGTCATCTAATTCACCTTCGATTTCTGAAATCTCAGTTCTGTCCGTACCTTCTTTTGACTGAGCATTTGAAATCGTATCCCAGAATGTAGGAACCTTTTCCTGCATACTATCGATCAGGATACCCATCTCATTAGCAGCTTTCTCTACATCATCACTTCCAGCCTTTTGCATCCAGGCCTCAACAGCAGCTCTGGCAGCTGGCGCATCTTCCGCATCAAGAGGACGGCCGCAGATGCACGAGGCTTGATCCAGAATATCTTGAACAAACCGTTTTTTGATGCCAACGGGCAGCTCCCCCTTTTTCCGTAGAGATTCAATTAGTTCCCGGAAATCATCTGCAACATCCTCAACAAAAACAGCAAACCCATCTTTGGCAATAGCTTGCTTTAGCTTCTCCTGGGTTTGTCCTAAAGATGCTTTTCGGGCATCAAGATCATCATTGAGCTGATCTCTACGCTTTTGGAGATCTTGGACTCCTTCCAATGCCCGCAAGCGATTCTCAACTTCTGTTTTACTTTCGATTAGGCCATCAACATTTGTCTGAAGCTGGTCCAGTTCAGATTCGAGATCTTCCTGTTCAGATTCCTTGGCTTCTTTTTGATCCAGCAATAATAGTGTCTCCGGATCACCGATCCGCTTCAGCTCTTTTTCCAAAGCACCCCGTGCATCATTAAGGTGAGTTATTGCACGATCCAACACCTCTACTCCGAGCAGCTTCTTGGTGGCAGCCGCTAAATCTGCCTTTTCTTTTTTGGTGGGCATTACGATACGTTCGATACGTTCCCCATCAAAGAAGAAGTAGGTGTGCAAGTCCTTAGGGAGAATACGACCAATTGCTTCAGTTACTTTCTCCTCTGGCAACCATTGACCATCTTCCCCTGCATATAGCAGCTGAGCGGAGCGTTCTGGCTTTAAACTCCATTCAGTATCGCTTACCTTGATTGCGTCTGACTGCCGGCGAATCTCATACAATGTTCCATTGTGCTCAAATGACAATTTAACCCATGCTTCGACAGTAGAGCCAATATCGGCTTCGGCCAGAGCTCGCTTGTTTACCTTCTCTTCTGGCGAACCGAAACCCTTGGTGTGCGAATCATACAACAACCAGGTAAAGGCGTTAAGAAGGGCTGTTTTCCCCGCTCCATTCTCAGCATGAATGACCGTTACATTCTGATTATCAGTAGCGAATCTAATCAGCGGCGTTTCACCATAGAACTGCCGGAAATTGCACATCTGGAGACTTACAAGTTTCATTGAATCTCCTTCTTAATGATATCGATGACATCATCCTTGATACCCCTACGGACATTGATATTTCTTTTTTCGTGGTCAATGACCTTTGTAATGATGTTCCGAATTTGTTCGGGTGCATCCTTAATAGGTTTTAGTTCATCCGCCATTCAACAACTCCTATATGTCCATCAAATCGTATTTTTTCTGTAATTCAAAAATCACTCGACGAGATTCCCCTGCGTTTATAGCCAGACCCGCAAATTCAGCAAAACGCACGAGCTCCTTACGCAGCATAGAACGTTCGGCCTCCGTAACAACAGCATCTAAAGGAGGAACTGTAATCATATCAAATATATCCGCAACCTTCTTCGAGTCTTTCGTTGGCTTTCGAAGAACTCGGCCTCTTCTCTGAATGAACTGCCGAGGATTCGTGCTGCTAGCAAGTATCACGGCCTGCTGGGTAGATGGTATGTCCACACCTTCATCTAAACATCGTATGGCCACCAGTCCCTGCAGAGTACCTGCATCAAGATCATCAGCTATCTTCCGCCTGGTTTCTCGGGGCGTTTCTGCGGTGAAAGAGGCAACTTTCATTTGCAAATCTCGACCAAGGATTCGACATACCGATTCTATTTGCCGCATCTCGTCTTCACTTGATGGATCTTCCACCCTTCCGTCACCACAATAAAATAGCCAGTGTTTGGAGCCAGCCTTGTCTGCCATAAGCTCTTTGATCATTGGAAGCTTATTGGCTGCGCTAGCCATGAGCCTTGCCCGCTTTAGCAAAAGTGTAGACAGGTATGTATTGTCTTTATCAAAGCCTTCTCTTGAAAATATAACGGCAATTTTCTCACTTAATGACAGGTAGTCCTCCTGCTCTTCTTCTGTCAACTCCACCAAAAGAGGAAAATAGCGATACGGTGCCAGAGCTCCGCAATCTAATGCATCCTTTAGTGTGAACTCCGGCTCCAGTACATTACCGAAATATTGAAAAAGCGCAGAAGTGCCCTCATCATCAAACCACCTTTCAGGAGTAGCGGATAATGCCAATCTCCAGGGGATATTACCCGGCAGCTTCTTTCGCAGATCTTTAGCTCCTAGATGATGTGCTTCATCGGCCACAATTGCAGTCTTGGACGGGAAATGATCTAGTTTACTCTGGAAGAAATCATGGGCAAATGACTGATTGGTAGTCAGCACCAATAGCATCTGATCATCAGACGTCTGCAATGTAAGAAGTTTTCTATTCAATTCTTCTGACCAAAGGTTTCGTGAAGTGTGGACGATGAGAGGAACAAAGTTAAATTTCCGAGCCTCTTTCGCCCATTGGTCAACGAGATGTTTGTATGGGCAAAGAACGATGGCCGCCCGCAACCCAGCTTTCTGATATAGGTGCGTAAGGATTGAGAGTGCAGTAATTGTCTTCCCACTCCCTGTCGCCATCTTCAACGAACCTTTTCCGTCATTTTTAAACCAGTTTTTAATGGCCAGCTCTTGGTAATCACGAAGCTCAAGCCACGATGGGAAGTCGGGGGTTTGATTATAAACATCTCCATTCAAGTCTTCACCTAACGAGGAATCAGAGTTCGAGGATGGGGCATATGCAGGAGTATACGGTCGGAGAATTTCAGATGTTGCATCTGTAAAATCTAAAACGTGAAGTCCATTGGTTTCATCATCCCAAAGCTCTGCAAACATGCCGGATTTCTCAGCAACTCGCCCATGAGGGTCATCCCACGAAGAATAAACATCAATAGCCTCAAAATTATCAATCAACCCAGAGGCCGTTTCGTTTGCTGAGCCAATAAAAGCTACTTGATTAGATTCTTCATCACTGAATATTCCAAGTTTCTCGTGATAGATCCCGTTAGCGAGAGTTCCACCCTTCGTCACACGAACCGCCAGTTTAACTTCTAACGCACCCGTGGATACCATCCAGGCAAGGGCCGCCAAACGCTCCTTTACCAACAAATCCTTTACGTCTTCAAAACTACGCATTGCAGCCTGTTTGACAACATTGTCCTGAGTAGCCGTTCCCTTCCGTATTGCTTCAATATCTTCATGAGTTAGCTGAGGAGAGGCTATTAATTGGATTCTTCCCCCGGACTGAATCAAATGGGCAACCCCAGAAGCTGCATGGGCAAGACCAAAGCTTGTGAAATACCCAACGGCTCGTTGATAAAGTATAGAGTGCTGCATACAAGGGACGTAAAAATCATTTATTAGATCATCGCTATTCGATCTATAAGATATTTTTAAATCCAGACTATTCAGCATATGGCTCATAATGAATAAAGTTCCTCCATTACATCCCACGCAAGGCCATTCTCCGCCTGAGCCGTCCCTCCTTGCTGCAACTCATTTCGCACATTATAGATTGCACGTTTTATCACGTCTCTTGATGCACATACTCGCTCCTGAATCCAGGCGACCATATCCTCTTGTCCATATGAAGAGACCTCCTTCACCAACGTAGATATTCCAGTAATAGGAATTTCATTCGCCGAGACTAGCATGCCTTTTGCATACCATCCTTTCTCCTCAGCATATGCCCCAGCAAAGGCTCTCCAATAGTGATTTGAATAATCACTCTTTTCCATTCGATTTAACTGTCTTGCTACAGAGGAGATATGATGGATTCGAGTATCTTCCTGCAGGATTAATCGGATAGCTTTGGATACGCTTGCAACATTGATTTTAACAAAGGCTGACTTTCGAGACTGATATTGATTCTGTTCGGTGGAAACAATTTTCCCTTCCCTTAATAGTTCCCCAAGATAGTAACGTGCATGGTCTTCTGTTTGACTTTTTATATGCTTGGCCATTTGTTGAACAGTCAAAGGTCCTGCCGTACTCTGGAACAACCTCCAAACCGCTTCTTTTTGGGATATTCGTGTAGCATCGGGAGAAAGGCTCACAGAGTCCGACTGAGATTTCCCGTTAAAATATAGCCCTTTTGATTCACCAAAATTACGGACAGCATGTCGGATGGTGTAATAGTCAAACCTTGGAATAAGTAATCCTGAATAGTATTCGGACATTAAATGGATCGCATCATGCGACGAACTTTTCAATGTAGACTTAATGTCATCGAGGATGCGTATCACATCACCTTTTTGAGCAGGAAAAAACTTCATATGTGAATATAAATGGGCACTAGAGAGATAAATAAATGACGAGCTGTTTAATACTTGATCAGGACGTTCCATAGAGAGTTCTGTCCGACACATTCCAGAATCATTGACTCTAGAAGCGATCTCCTTCCAGCTTAAGCCTCCTTCACACCCTGCCAAGATGTGAGCAACTGCCGTCTCCTTGCGCACATTATCTGGCACCAGAAATGACTCATCTTCTCGAACCAGGCCTGCCGTTACCATAGCCCTCAGATATATTTCGGCATCATCATCCGAACATTCTAATTCACCCTGAAGGGCGACCTTCACTCGCTCTGATTTAACCGGGTAAGCATGAGAACAGAAAAAACCATCTAAAACATCCCTCCGAACCGTAGGGTTAAGGCTTTCAATTATACCTGTATGATCTGATTCGGATATAACAGCCAACATTTTAATCATTGCAGTATCCGTGCAAAACTCATTACGAAGTTCACTCAACTCTACAAGTAATTCTGATCTATCTTTGTTGAGTAGTTTTTCACGTATTAAAGAAGGTCTAACTCGAATGCCTCTCAAAAGAACAGCGTTCATACCTGCTGCTCGTTGCCTTATCCGCTCTCGTGTGACACCAAGACTATCTCCGAGCTCTTGGAGCGTGAGCAGCTCTGAGTTATAGCCAACCCTTTGAGACCATATTTTTGACTCTTCGCCATCCAAAGTTTCATTAAACTTCGCTAAATCTTCACAGATATAAGAGCTAAGCTGGCTTAAAGGGCGGGACTCTCCAAAATGAAGCGGTATCAAAATATTATCGGTACCATCAGCTTTTAAAGCATCGAGGATCTTCATTTGCAATGTGTGCAATGCCTCTGCCATTTTTTTCCCAAACCCACTTTGGCCAACTATGTCCGAAACCTCCTTCTCAATAAAAAAAGATGGTGTCAGTTCCTCATATGTAGCACCTCTTCGGATAAATTTTGTCAGTAGCTTCTGCTCAACATCATTCAAATAGAAACTCGATATCTTAAAACCTTTAAGTCGGTCTAACAGATCGGAATCTATCGCATAAACGGAATGATTTGCTGCTATCTCACTCTGCCATTGGATGAGACTAGTAACTTTATTTATACCGACACCTAACTGGGATGAGAAATCACTTGGAGATAGGTGACAAACATCACTATAGCTTCGTAAGTTTGGGTACAACCGCTTCAATAACTGATGCAAAGCACGGTATTTTGCAGGGACATTGAAGATATGACTGTCAGATACTTCTCGACGGCGCTCAGAACACTCCCCCTGATTGGATTGCTGTTCGCCTAAATAGAGCTGTAGTTCTTTGAATCTATCAACATACGTCTTTCCTACTCCTCGCTGCTGAGCAAAATGTTCACATGGAATATCCATTAAGGCACCCAGAGTCAAACCAGTGCCATAAAGGTTATTTGAGCCTCCCCCCATCATCAAACCAGTGACCTAAAAAAATAAAATATAATTTGGTCTGGTTTTATGCCGAGTGACCGAAGGTCGCGAGGGGCGA
>JAROBA010000050.1 GCA_029432815.1 Pontiellaceae bacterium B1224
ATCTTCGCTATGCGGGGTAGTCGTCATTCATGCCTCCTTTGTTAGTTGTGTATCAAAGGATTATAAGGCCGATGTAAACCCCCACATAGCATCTACTGGTTTTTGCCAGCACTTTCGTCACGCACGCCGCAGGCCTCACCAACGGCGGAAATCACACCGGCAGCATTACAACAAACGATGTGAGCGACACATGGACTTTTTCAGCAGACGCAGGAGATTCCATAATCTTGCGGATCGGGGAGGTCTCAACCTCCTATGGGACCTTTTCACCCTGGATCCGGCTTTACAGTCCGGGCGGAGTGCTCATTGAAGAGGACGCGTCGGCCTCGGATGCGCAGATCGCCCATTCGGTCACCAATGGCGGCGTGTATACGGTGGTGGTGGAGAATTATGATTCAGGGGGCGCGGGCACGTATAATCTGCGGTATGCCAATGCCGGAAAAACGTTCGTTGTTCCGGTCGGTGACGAGGGTGGTGGACTGGCGAACTGCGAAAATCATTTCGGGGTGATCGGCCTCGCGGATATCGATATGTGGACCTTCAGCGCGGATGCCGGTGATTCCATTCGATTGCGGATTGCCGAGGTTTCGACCGATCTGGGGGCATTTTCGCCCTGGATTCTGCTTTATGGCCCGGACGGATCTTTTATTAAAAACGATACGAATTCGTCCGATGCGGAGATCGTCTATTCGGCCACGACCGGCGGTGTCTACACGGTGGTGGTTGAAAACTATATTTCGGGGGGAGCGGGGACGTACAACCTGCGGTATGCCAACGTCGGAAAGTCCTTTGTTGTTCCAGCCGGCGACGAGGGCGGTGCGCTGACCAACGGGGCGAATCATGTGGGCATCATCGATCTGGCGGATGTGGATCTGTGGACGTTCAGCGCGGACGAGGGTGATTCAATCATTCTGCGAGCCGGCGAGGTTTCGACTGAGCTGGTTTCTTTTTCGCCCTGGATTCTGCTCTACGGACCGGACGGATCGTTCATTAATCACAGCGCGAGTTCCTCCGATGCGCTGATCAGTCATTCGATTACCACTGGCGGCGTGTATACTGTCGTGGTCGAAAATTATGTTTCGGGAGGTGCGGGCACGTACAACCTCCGCTATGCGAACGCCGGGAAAGCTTTCGTGGTGCCGGCCGGCGACGAGGGCGGGGCGCTGACCAACGGAGCGAATCATGTCGGCACCACCGATCTGGGGGATGTGGATCTGTGGACGTTCAGTGCGGATGAGGGGGATTCTATCATGCTGCGGGTCGGCGAGGTTTCGACTGAGCTGGTTTCCTTTTCCCCCTGGATTCTGCTCTACGGACCGGACGGATCGTTCATTACACACAGCACGAGTTCCACCGATACGCTGATCAGTCATTCGGCCACCGCCGGAGGGGTCTATACGCTGGTGATTGAAAACTATATTGCAGGGGGCGCAGGGACTTATAACCTGCGTTTTGCCAACATCGGAAATCCCTTTATGGTCCCGCCGGGGGATAACGGCGGAGCGCTTTCTGCTGAAAGCTTCCCGGAGGGGGAGTTGGAACTGGGCGATCTGGATCTGTTTGAATTTTCAGCATGCGCAGGTGATCCGATTCAGCTGGATTGCATTGAATTGGTGGATGCGGGCGGCATGACCCTGCAGCTGAATCTTTACGACCCGGACGGTGTGCTCATTAATTCTGACACCGGATCATCAGAGGCCACGATTCCGTTGTTGGCTGCGCCTGCTGCCGGGACCTATACCATTCTGGTTTTCAGCTATAGCGCAGGAGGGACCGGGACCTACCGGCTGGAGCATAACGGGCTGCAGGACGGCATTCGACTCTGCTCCGCTGAAGTGAACGGATTGGATGAAACGGTTTTCGGGGTTGGGGCCGAGCCGGGGTCGACGAATGTGCTCTGGTCAACCACCAATCTGGTGACCGGCACATGGGAGCCCACGGCCACCAATTTTGCCGACTCCGCCGGGTTTGTCATCCATTCGAACGAACTGGATACGGCTGAAGATCAACGCTTCTTCAAGGTGGAGCGGCATTAACCGGAAGAGGGGCCGCCTGCGGGCGGTCTTTTGCCGGTAAGACGGTCTATCTGGAACTGATTCAGGATGGTGCTTTTGCAGAAATGCTGGTGGCCGAAAAGCCGCCGAAAATGTGGCTTTGATTCTCCGGGATTAGATCGAATCCCGATATCACGTTCTGGTGCGTGGGATCCTCTGCAAAAACCTAATTCCTCTTTTGCTGGATTGTTTCATAGATGGGGGCTATGTTGTCACCTTTCTTATGGAGGTAATGAATATGAGGATACTGGTCGTGTGTTTGCTGGTCGGGATGGTTTCAGCCATTCAGGCAGGTGTTGTGCTAGAGGATTCTTTCAACGATGGTGTGCTCGCCACATCGCAGGAGTTGAATGGCGGATTCTATGAAGTAAGCGATAGCGCTCCCAAGGATCTCTTTTCGGATGAAGTTGACGGAGTTGCGAGACTGCGAAACGGAAGCCAACCCAACCTCACCGGATTGTTGAGTTCGAATACGGTAACCCTTCTGCCCGGATCGGTTACCACATGGAGCGTCCGTGATTACGCGATCTCCTCCGCTTCAAGTTACTTTGCCATGACCTGGCAAGTGACGGATGCGGTCGCAACAGAGCTTTCTCTTGTTGCAGACCTTACTGGTGGTGGATTTCTTTTCTATCAAGGAGGAACAAATCTGTTAGCTCAGGAGAATGTGACCTTGGCGTTCTCCGATTCCGACGGATTCTCTTTAAGCGCCTCTTTTGATGAGGAAGGGTACACGATTGAGGGAATCAGTATGAACGTGGCTAATGTAGGGAATACGAACGTGACTTATTCAGCGACCTGGGCCGAGGTTGGGCTGGCCTACGACGATCTCTTTTTTGACGACTATCACGTGGGAGCACATGTCAGCGGATCAAACGATGCAGGTGATTCTTTTAATATAGAAAGCGTGACGGTCGATTCGGTCGTGATTCCCGAACCTGCGGTGTTGAGTCTGATTGGAATCTTCGGGGGGGGATTTGTTTTTTGCCGCCGATTATTCGGCCGGAAAAATAAGCAACAGTAACTGTTCTCTAAAATCACTTTAATTCGACCTTAAAAAGCGCTCTTCCGAGGCGCTTTTTTTCTTCCAAAGGCTGGAGTTTCTGCGCGTTCGATCCCCCGATCAGCAGCAACTTCAAAAGTGTTGAATTTGCGTGCGCAAATAAGTCGTTGAAATTATTCGCCTCCGAGTCCTCCAATGCTACATTACCTGACCTTTTATTAATGGAGAGAGGAGTCATCATGAGTGAAGCAATAGACAAGAGTGCGGGCTGGGTCACCTTCGACCCGAATCTGAAGATCATTGACTGCACAGTACGTGACGGAGGGCTGTGCAATGCCCATAAATTCAAAGATGGATTCTTCAAGGGGGTCTACGATAGCTGCGTGGCTGGCGGAATCGATTATATGGAAGTCGGCTACAAAGCGGATAAGAAGCTTTTTCCCGGCGATGCCAACGGACCATGGAAATTTTCGAGCGAAGAGGATATCCGCCGGGAGCTGGGCGAAAATGATTCCAGCCTGAAGTTGTGTGCGATGGCTGATACCGGTCGCACAAACCTTGATGATATTCTGCCGAAGAGCGAGTCCGTGCTTGATATGATCCGTGTTGCAACCTATATCCATCAGATTCCCGCCGCGCTGAAAATCGTTAAGGATGCAAAGGATAAGGGGTATGAAGTGGCGTTGAACCTGATGGCGGTTTCCACGGTTCCGGATTTTGAGCTGGATAACGGCCTTGAGGCGGTTGCCAACGTGGAAGAAATTGACTACCTCTACGTGGTTGATAGCTTCGGCTCCCTTTATTATGAACAGATCGCTGATTTGATTGAGCGCTATGCGGAAACGGGTAAAACCCTGGGAATACATGCCCATAACAACCAGCAACTGGCGTATGCCAATACGATTTATGCGGCCATAAACGGCGTTAAAATGCTCGATACCACCATGATGGGGATGGGGCGAGGTGCCGGAAACTGTCCGACTGAGCTGCTCGTCGGTTTCCTGAAAAACCCAAAGTTTAACTTGCGACCCATTCTGGATTTTGTGCAGAACACGATGTATCCGCTAAGTCAGGAAGTCGACTGGGGCTACAGCATTCCGTATATGATTACCGGCCATCAGAACGAACACCCGCGCGCGGCCATTGCCCTACGCGATGGTGAACGAAAAGATGATTATGTTGGCTTTTATGATGAAATTACCGCGATTTAGCGGAAATGGTTGTAAGGCGGTTGGTTATTGAGCTATAACCCAGCCTTCAATTTATGGGAAACCTCGTTAAATGAGGATAGATAAGGAGTTTTGTAATGAATGTTTTACATGTATGCGCGAACCCGAAACCGACCGAAGAGTCTGTTTCGAAGCAATTGGCTGCTGCTTTTTTCGGAAAGCTGATTGAACTGAAGCCGGACGTTGAACTGGTCAATGTTGATCTTTACGACGAAAAACCGCCTTTCTATTCCTACGAGCTGTATCGTGCCGCTTGGTATCCGGTCTTTCAGGAAGGCTACGAGATTTCCAAAGTGGAAGAAATGTCCATGAACTATGCCTCCAAGCAGGCTGAAATGTTCAACGAAGCCGATGTGCTCGTACTGACGATGCCGATGTGGAACTATTCCGTACCGGCCATTATGAAAGCCTGGATGGACCAGATTCTCTGTCCCGGCCTGACCTTTGATATCAGCAAGGAAGACGGCATTAAAGGACTGCACAAAATCAAAACAGTGGTGTTGTTGGCAGCCTCTGGGGGCGTTTATATGGAAGATGATCCTCGCGATGCCCTGTCACGTCAGGTTCGTCACGCCTTCGACTTCATCGGAATTGATGACATTGAAATCGTTTGGGCCGATGGACAGAACCCGATGTTCTTCATGGATGGCGATGACCGTAAAGCCATGGCTCTCGAAGCTGCAGTCGAAATTGCGGAAGACGTTGCTGAACTCGATCTGACGTCCATTGCCGACGAGGTTGCGGTCGACTAAGACGATGAGTACCTTCATCAAGATCTGCGGAATCTGCTCCGAGGGCGACCTCGGGCAGATTTCTGCTTTAAAGCCCGATGCGGTCGGCTTTATTCAATGGCCGAAATCGAAGCGCTATGTCGAGCCGAAGACTGTGGGCCAATGGCAGACCCCAGAGGGTATTAAGCGTGTCGGCGTGTTTGTATGTCCCTCCGAAACGGAGCTGGCGCATGCCGCACAGTACGGCCGGTTTGATATCCTTCAGGTGCATCAAACTCCTGACCACTGGAAACTCGATCGGGAACTTTTCCAGGGATTGGAAGTTTGGCGTGCGCTGGGTCCGGCCGATCTCTATCATTCTGAATCGTGGTTTGAATACGACCGGTTCCTGCTCGATTCCTTCGACCCGAAAACCGTTGGCGGTACTGGAAAAGTCTGCGACTGGAGTATGGCCAAAACTCTGGTGAATGCCGTTGAAAAACCCATTCTTCTGGCAGGCGGTTTGACGCCCGAAAACGTGGCGGAAGCCATTGCCGATGTAAAACCGTGGGGCGTTGATGTCAGCTCCGGTGTCGAAATCGAGCCCGGCATAAAAGACATTAAAAAGGTCGAGGCTTTCATTGCCGCTGCACGAGGATCGTAATGATCACCCGTTTTGCGCCCAGTCTAACCGGCTATCTACACCTCGGGCATGTGCTGCACATGCTCTATGTATGGGGCATGGCACAAAAGTTGGGAGCGAAAGTCCTCTGCCGGATCGAGGATCACGACCTTTCCCGCGCTCGTCCGGAATACGAATCCGCCATTTTTGAAACCATGGACTGGCTGGGATTTGTTCCAGACCTTGGAATTCGCGCGGCAGATGAAAAACCATCTGAATTCCGCCAAAGCGATTGCCCGGAATATTACGAATCGGTTCTCCAATCTTTGGAAAAACGGGGGCTGGTTTACGGGTGTGAGTGCAGTCGGAAACAGATTGCTGCCAGTCAGCCTAAAGGGACAGAGGAGCTCTGTTATTCAGGAACCTGCTCTGAAAAAGGGCTGCCGCTCGAAGGCAACACGGTCCGTTTCCGAACTCTGGAAGGAGAAACCATTTTCCATGATCTGAAACTCGGCGAACAGCGCCAAGCACCCCGCAATCAATGTGGCGATTTTTCGCTGCGCGATCGAAATGGGCAGTGGACCTATCAATTCGCCTGCGTCTGCGACGACATTCGGCACAGCGTCGACCTCGTTATTCGTGGTGAAGACATCCTGTTCAGCACCGCCCGGCAAATCCAGCTTTTCCAAACATTGGAAGCCCCGGTCCCGCAATACTATCATCATCCGCTGATTCACGATGCCACCGGGAAAAAACTCAGTAAGCGCCAACGCTCGGTAAGTATTACGTCGATGCGAGAGGCCGGACTCGCTGCATCGGAAGTCATCGGGCAATCGCTGTTGCAGGCCGGCTTTTCCGATATCGCTTAGCCTCTTGCGCTTCAAACTGCGCTGGAAAAGTATATCATCTAATTGCCCCGATCGCGGTAGTTAGATGATATGCCTTTTGAGTTGGAGCCGGATGGCTGATCGAATCTGTTTCCGCAATTGATACACGTCCTTGCCGAGATATCCTTTGGGGAGAAGCTCGTTCGGTAGAAGCGGATCCGAGCGCATGCATTGAATGTAGGCCTCTGCCTCATTTCGTAGCAGGATCATCAGTGCGGAGGGGTCGTGATCGGTTTCTTCCAGCCGCTGGAGGTTGGAGTTGAAAACGTTCATGTAGCGTTCGTGCAATTCCGACAAATGATCAAAGTTCCATGCATCCAATACCATTTCTTCGGTTTCATGATGGAGGACGGTACGGGATTCAAAGAGATAGGAAACGGCATGAATATTGGCGGCCTGTTCCAGATCGTCGTATTCCGGTCGAATGTCGCGCGGTGTAATCCAGACACTTTTCTGAAGACATCCCATGCGCAGGCGTTTCAGAAAGCCACGGAGCGTATCGCGGTAGTGTCGTTCTTTTTCCGGGACATCAAAAATGAGGGTATACCAGATCTGATTCCAATGCGTATTCCACAGCTTTTCGGGAAAGAGGTAATTCGGCAGGAAGTTATGGCCCTGTTCGGTCAGTTTGAGGTGCGGCAGCTTGCCGTCATCATGATGGTGAACGAGCAGACCGGCTTTGCGGAGGCGGGACATGGAATTATGGTAGGCTCTGAGGTTTGGATAGGTGTGTTTCCAGAATTCAGACCGTCCGCCGGTTGCAATCAGATCGCCGAGATCGGACACGAAATCCAGCCATTCTTCCTGTGCGCGCCGGCGCACCACAGGCAGGGACCAGTCGGGGTGATGAAAGTTTTTCCAGTTCATAGATATATCATCCAGTTACCACGATCGTGGTATTTAGATGATATACTTATGGCTGGCAAGGGAAAAGGGGTGTGCGGGAATCGGCAAATAGCCTTGAATTGGTAAGGTTCGGACCACATTATCGAACCTTCTTTTTTACCAAGGATTTTTATCATGAAACCAACCCAACCTGATAGTCATGGTCATTTCGGCGATTATGGCGGCATGTTTGTGCCGGAAACGCTGATGGAACCGCTGAATGAACTGACCCGTGTGTATAAGGAAGTCCGCAAGGATCCGGAATTTAAGAAGGAACTGCAGTATTATCTGCGGGAATATGTGGGGCGCCCGACCCCTCTCTATTATGCCGAGCGTATGACCAAAAAGCTCGGAACTGCGAAGATTTACCTGAAACGGGAAGATCTCTGCCACACGGGCGCACACAAGATTAACAACTCCATGGGCCAGATACTATTGGCCAAGCGTATGGGCAAAAAACGCATCATTGCTGAAACCGGGGCGGGGCAGCATGGCGTGGCCACGGCTACGGTCTGTGCGATGTTCGGCCTGGAATGCGTGGTCTATATGGGCGCGGTGGATATGGAACGCCAGGCGCTGAATGTTTTTCGGATGGAAAGCCTCGGAGCAACTGTGGTGCCGGTTACGGTGGGGCAGCAGACGCTGAAGGAGGCAGTGAATGAAGCGATGCGCGATTGGGTCACTAATATCCGCTCGACGCATTATATTCTCGGTTCTGCGCTCGGGGCGCATCCGTATCCCATGATGGTGCGCGATTTTCAGAGTGTCATCGGCATCGAAGCTCGTAAACAGATTCTGAAGGCGGAAGGGCGGTTGCCGACAGCTCTAATCGCCTGTGTCGGTGGCGGCAGTAATTCGATCGGGCTGTTTCATCCCTTCATTAAAGACGACGGCGTTCGGATGATCGGAGTTGAAGCCGGCGGTTTCGGGGTGGAAGGCGGTATGCACGCCGCACGTTTTGCGGAAGATAAAATCGGCATTCTGCAGGGAACTAAAACGTATGTACTGCAGGATAACGATGGGCAGATTGCGCTGACGCATTCGATCAGTGCGGGGCTGGACTATGCGGCCGTTGGGCCGGAACACAGCCTGTTACGCGATCTGGGCCGCGCTGAATATTCGTATGTCACGGATGTGGAGGCGGTTGATGGTTTTGATAAGCTCTCGCAATGGGAAGGCATTCTGCCGGCGCTCGAAAGTTCGCATGCGATTGCGTGGATGCTCAAAAATGCGGACACCTTTACTAAAGATGACCTGATCATCATTAATGTTTCCGGTCGCGGAGATAAAGATGTGATGCAATTGGCAGAGTGGAAAAGTAAAAATTAACAGGTCGGATTTTTGAGTTCGAAAGATTGCAAAAAAAAGGGCGCTGAAAGGCGTCCTTTTTTTAATTGTGACAAAAAATTCATGAATGAAAGTATCTGGCTGTAATGAGTGGCTATTAATACGTATTAAAAGTTCCAAACTCTGGGAAAATGCGTACAATTTCCAGACATTGGAAAACGTTATGTTTAGGTGCACAGGATGAAGACGATAAATAAGAAACAGCATAAACGCGGTCAGGTGATGTTGGAGTATGTCGTTGCGATCGGCATTTTCATTACATTGACCGGATTGAGTGCGATGCTTTTGTATGCATTTAAGTCGTTTGGAAGTCGTGTTTTGGCACTGATGGCGCATTCGGTCTAAAACAATTCCCGTAAGGATAAGGAGAGTGGGTATGAAAACTAGTATGAAACGCAAAGAAGGCCAGGCGATGGTCGAATACATCATCATTGTGGCCGTAGTGGCGGTTGCGGCATTAGTGATTTTCGGTCTGTTTGGCGATGCCATTCAGAAAAAACTCGGAGGGGCCGTTGATGCTCTTGATGGTGATGGAGAAGGCGCAGCCGCGGTTCAGGATTCCAAGGGCTATCTCGAAGATCTCGGTGATGACTAACCGGATTCAATGAATGCAAAAAACCCGAACAGCAAGGAAGGAAGGAGCCGCGATTGTTGAGTCCTGTCTCGTGATCATCGTGCTCTGTCTGATTCTATTCGGGTTGCTTCAGGTTTCCTATCTGATCATGTCGCGAGATGTGATTTCATTCAGTGCATTTGCTTCAGCACGGGCATTAACCGTTGGAATGAATGAAGAGTTTGTGGAGCGCGTCGCCCGTGTAACCACCATTCCGTCGGCCGGACCGCCATTCCGGAGTGGCCCTCAGCACACTACGCTGGCGCAGGATACACCAGGAAGAATGTGGGACAATGCGGTAGAAAGCTCACCGGGCTCTGACCAGTTCTGGTATGAGCATTATCTGATTCCATGGTATCTGGGGGCCGAAGATGAGTCTCAGTTGGACAGCCTGCTCAATTATCATTATTGGGTTTCATCGGATACCGCTGTAAGTGCACAGTCATCTGCGGCCGGTTCTCAGGAGGCTGAAGTGACGGTCAGTCAGAATGTGCCGCTCGCCTTTCCGTTTGCCCGCGCTTTTTTTCACGAGGCGGATATGGGCATGATGTTGCGTGGAACCGAAGGGGGCGCCTATGTCTATGAAGAGGTTCCGGTATATTTGATTGAACAGACCATTCGGCTTGAAAATCATTCTGAACTCTATTTGATTAATAATTGATATGAAGAAATGCGATCCCCATTTCAACGACCGGAAGTCCGGCCAGGCGATCATTTTTCTGATCATGGTACTGGTGATTGGCAGTATTGTAGTGCTGTGGAATTTTGATCTGCACCGGATTGTCTCCACCAAAATCCGAATAGACAATGCCGGCGATGCCGCCGCGCTTTCCGCCGCCCGCTGGCAGGGTATAACGCTGAATATGATCGGGGAACTGAACCTCGCTCAGGTGGCTTTCATCTGTGATCGCCTCGCAGAAGATTCTCCAGAAAATCAGGAGGAATTTGATATCATTAGCGATATCATCGCTGACGAGATTGATGACACGTATGGCGATCTCAAAAGGCGGTTGGCTTTGGTTGGTCCGTTGATGGGGTTGGTGGCTGCCCAGTCGAGTGCGCTCAAAAATATGACGGAGAAAGATGCGCAGATGGTCGAAGAGGCCACGTCCAGCTATATGAAGACGCGCGGCCTCGACTTTGAAAACAGCGGCGGATCGTATATGGGCGTAGTTGAAGAGCCGTATGCCGGTGCGTGGGCGGAATACGGCGGTCTGCTCACGGCGATTGCGAATAATAGCGTGATGGCGGAATCAGGAAATACGGAGTATTTTCTCTTTTATTCGGGTAGTCATCGGTTGCTGAATCCCGACTTCTACAACGCCGTACTGGCACCGTATTATTGCTACTTTAAGTATTCAGCGGATTTTGTGAACAGTTTTGAGGATTTCACCAGCTGGGATCCGCTGCCGGAATTAATGCAGAGGAATACAGTTAACTCCGAATATTTCAGTACAGATGTCTATGAATACAGTGCCCGGTTTTCTATCGCCGATTATTACGGAGATACGGACTATGGATATGTTGTGTCTCTTACCAATTATTATCCGGACCTGGATGTTGATGCTGAATCGCTGACTGAGGATTTTCAGGAGTATCTTGAAGAAACATCACCGGCGGCCGATGCCGATCTCGATTGGATGAGCATTTGGGGCATGTATCTGGACTGTTCCTGGCACTATTTCAATAAGTCTTCCTGGATGCAGAAGCGAAGTGCTGAAACCGGTAAATATATGCCCAATTCCGATGATTTTCCGTTTCATGAGGGCTGGGGATTTAAAGACGAATATAACTATGGCGGAGCCAATGCGGCGGTAGATGTTCGGATTGGTTCAACCATCAATACGCCGGGCATGCAGCTTGCGATCGGCGATATCTACTGGCAGGCCGCAGCCAAACCCTTTGGTTATCTGGAAGAACCCAATGGTTCGGGGCGTGTTGCTCCAATGTACTACGGGCTTGTGCTTCCCGCTTTTCATGATATCCGCCTCATTCATAACGACCTTTCCACCCGTCCAAGCGGTGTCGATGCTCCGGGCTGGGAAGAGCACATCTATGAGCATGTTCCGGATTATCTGGAGGGCGGGGTGTCAGCCATTGAAGAGAATGATTGTCCCTACTGCAGGGCGCTCATTATTTGGGAGGATGAGAGTTTTCGAGACGACTTAAGTTCCTGGCTTGATGATAATGATGAAGGCATCAAGAACGGGACCAAATGTAATGAGGAATACGAAGGTAACCCTAACATGGGGCGTGGCTGATGAAAAACCGAACGTCCAGCGAGGGGCAGGCGATGATCGAGTTTCTGCTCGGGCTGGTGGCGATTTTGATATTGCTGCTGGGGATTAATCAGATCGCAACCATTGTCTATTATGATTTCACCACCATCTATTCTGCGCGGGAACAGGTGGCCGACAGCTTGATGGACCAGGTGGCCGGTTCGGCCGGGAGCTCATCAGACTATGATTTCAGTTCGCTGAGTACACTGTTCACCACCGCATTGAACCCAAGCGACGATTTACACTCGCAGCTCGATGCCTATCCCGGCGACCGGGACAACCAGTTCAGTTTTCTCTGGGGTGACAGTGATCCCCTTCAGGATATGGTCGGTGCTGAAAAGGGTTCCTCCAGCCCAGTCACTTCTTCGCTGATGCAGGAGATTCTAGGGAGAAGCTCGATCACCATTAACAACGCCGTTTATATGCCGCCGTGGGAAGATTTGCTGGAATCGGGTGGTGTAAATTGATTGGTCCGGGTTCCAATATCTGGAAAGCAGCAATGTTGCTTTCCATCTCTTTTCTTCTGGTTTTTCCAGTGTCTGGAAAAGTATTTCGCCTTTTTGGCGGTGCAGGGGAGGATGCCTTTCAGGACGGAACGCTCCCCTGGGACACCGCCTATCGAACCGAGATGTCGGTTAATGGCCGTCCCGCCGTTGTGACAGTCTATTCAGCTCGTTATTCAGAACCGGTGGTGAATCAGCTGAAAAAGCGGTTTGAGCAATTGGGTGCGACCGTGCAGCTGGTCCAGTCCGGCGATGGTGCCACCGGCCGCGCTGCCTGGCCCGACCGCACCGCCGGCTTTATGGTTGTCAAACCGCCGCAGGAACCGGTACAGCAGATTTTCATTTATGAACCCACCGGCAAGCAGGAGCGTGCAGCAGAAATGCCGGTGCCGGACTTTAATCGGGCAAAGGTGCGCAACACGATTACAGACGATGACACCGGAACTTATTTAGCAACGCTGCAAACCTCGGCATCCTGTACGGAAGTGCATTCATTCTATGCCTCCGCCTTGCAGGCCGAAGGGTGGGAAATGGTGGCACCGGCCCTCGTTAAGAACGGGCGGATCAGCGGCATGGCAGTGTATCAGAAGAAGCAGAAAATTTGTTATGTGCAGGCAGTCGACCGGGTGGGCGGTCTGAATTTGATTACATTACTTGTTAAGGGTGGAGCGCTTTGATAACTTGCCCGGTTACTGGAGATATTGGTTATGAAGAATAAGTTGGTTTTGGTGGTTGCGTTGCTGGTGGGGATTCTTGCGTTCTGGATGAGTGCGCGGTATCTCGCTACAGAGCGTGCAAAACTTATGGAAGGCGCGGTCAAAGTCAAGGTGCTTGGGGTGAACAAGGATATGGCTGCGATGACTGAAATTACACGCGAAGATCTTGGCATTAAGGAGGTTTTCAAAAGTGCGGTCGGTGAAAATGTATTCACGCCGGAAGAGGCCGATCGAGTCATTGGTAAGCGCCTGAAACATTCTCTGAAAAAGAACGAACCGCTCTGGTGGACACATGTGGATATTCCACGGGATATTGCGTCGGGGCTGGCACCCGTCATTCAATCAGGAAAACGCGCGCTTTCCATTGCCATCGCGGGAGCCGCATCGGTCAGCGGATTAGTAAAGCCGAACGATCACGTTGATATTCTCGGAACCTTTACCTTCCCGTCCCGTACCAATCCGAGCCAGGTGGAGTCGGTGACCCTTACGCTGCTGCAGAATGTGACGGTGCTGGCCACCGGTACGAATCTGGCCCGGCAGAATACCGAAAGCGGCGGGGAGACTCAAACCGGCTACAGCATGCTGACCTTCGAGGTCTCAACCGAAGAGGCAGAGCTGCTGGTGTTTGCCCAGCAGACCCGCGGGCAGCTATATCTCTCGCTGCGGAATCCGAATGAAGTCGGAGGAAAGAGCGATTTCCCATCGGTCAATTTCGAATACCTTGAATCGATGCTTCCATCGATTAATGAACAGCGTCAGCTGGACAACCGGACTTCAATGTAAGGTCTCTTTTCTATGAGCGATTTGAAGATAAGCATTACACACCCGAGCCGCGGTCTCCAAACATTGGAAGCTCCGTATGGGGTGTATATGATCGGGTCTGATGCCTCCAACCGCATTGTGCTCGACGACGGCAGTGTGGAAGAAGCTCACGGCGTGCTGACGCTGATGGCGGATGAATCCTACATTGAAGATCTGATGGGCGGGGGCATCTTTGTCAACGGCGACCGGGTCATGAATCGGCAGCGCGTCTATCACGGTGCGCCCATTCAAATGGGCAACTACACCATTCTGTTCGGTACCGAAGCTGAACTTTCACCAGACAGCAAAGCCGAGCTCAAGGCTGTGCCGACTGCAGCAACCTCCCCCGAGCCGTTTAAACCGAATTCGGTCTCCCGCAACGTATCGGCCAGCCAGGCCGTGAAACAGCAGATCCATAGTGAACTGGTGGAACGTCTGGACCTGAAACGGCTCAGCATGAGCAAGCTGCAGCAGGATGAGCTGCAGAGCAAGATCCAGGCAACGCTTAAAGAAATTATCGAAGAAATCCAGGGGCGCCTCCCAGCCGGGTTAGAGCCGACCCGGCTGGCTAAAGAAATTTTTGATGAAGCGGTGGGCCTGGGTCCGCTGGAAGATTTGCTGGACGATGACTCCGTGACGGAAATCATGGTGAACGGGCCGTCACAGGTATATGTCGAGCGCGCCGGTAAACTGATTCTGACGGACTGCAGTTTTATTAACGACACCTCGGTGCATTCGGTGATTGAGCGGATTGTATCGCCGATCGGACGCCGTATTGATGAAAGCCAGCCCTACGTGGATGCCCGTTTGGCAGATGGCTCGCGTGTGAATGCGATCATTCATCCGCTTTCCCTGATCGGGCCGTGCATCACGATTCGTAAATTTTCCAAAGATCCGTTCAAGGTGCAGGATTTGATCAATTTCGGGACGCTGACCCCGGATGTTGCTGAGTTCCTTCGCGTATGCGTGATGCTGCGCAAAAACATTATTGTTTCAGGTGGTACCGGATCCGGTAAAACCACACTGTTGAATGTACTTTCGAGCTATCTGCCCTCTGATGAGCGTATTCTGACTATTGAGGATGCGGCAGAACTTCGTTTGACGCAGGATCATATTATTCGTCTGGAAGCCCGCCCGGCCAATATTGAAGGGCGCGGCGCTGTCACGATTCGCGATCTGGTTAAAAATGCCTTGCGTATGCGCCCGGACCGTATTGTGGTCGGGGAGTGCCGTGGTTCTGAAGCGCTTGACATGCTGCAGGCCATGAACACAGGGCATGAAGGCTCGCTTACCACGATTCACGCCAACACCCCGCGCGATGCGCTGGCTCGTCTGGAAACCATGGTGCTGATGGCCGGGATGGAATTGCCGGTGAAGGCAATTCGTGAGCAGGTCGGTTCGGCGGTGCATATGATCTGTCAGATTTCCCGTTTTTCCGATGGTTCACGTAAAGTGAGCAAGATTACTGAAGTGTCGGGCATGGAAGGCGACCGCCTGACACTGCAGGATATCTTCGATTTCAAACAGACGGGGCTCGATGATAACGGCAAGGTACTTGGCCAGCTTTTACCGACCGGTGCGGTTCCAACCTTTATTGAAGAAATCGCAGTGCGTGGGATTCCATTTGATCGAACGATTTTTGAAACACAGCATGCCGGCGGGCAGTGGGGGAAATGATGTTCTGGCTGATTCCATCTCTGTTTGCTTTGTGTGCCATTCTGATGGGGTATGTGGTTCTGTGTTCGCTTCGTGAAGCGGAAGAGAGTTATGCCAGTGAATACACCACTGATACCGCCCGGCAGTTCGAGGACCTGTTCCTGTTTATTTCGCCGGCACAGATGCTGAATGTATCGCGCCTGTTAGCAATTATTGTTTTCTTCCTGCTCTTTTTTACAGCCGGAAATATTAATTCGGCGATGGGCTTTGTGAGCGGAACTTTTGTCGGAGCGCTGGGCGGAATGCTGGCTCTGTTCATGCCGCGGGTGATTCTACGGGTGCTGCGCATCCGAAGGTTGGAACGTTTTAACGCGCAGTTAGTGAATGCTCTGACCGGTATGAGCAATGCATTGAAAGCCGGCTTCAGCATTCAGCAGGCTTTTGAAGCCATTGTGAAAGAGCAGCAGAATCCGATTTCACAGGAGTTCGGTATGTTTCTACAACAGCTCCGCGTCGGTATGACCTTCGAAGAAGGCCTGGCGGATATGGACCGGCGGGTCGGCAGCGAAGACCTGACGCTCATGATCCAGTCGGTGGAGATTGCGCGCCAGACCGGGGGTAACCTGACCGAAGTATTCGACCGCATTGCGAATACCATTCGCGAGCGCCGGCGAATTGAAGGCAAGATTAAGTCGCTGACAGCCCAGGGCAAGATTCAGGGCAATGTGGTCGGGGCCATGCCGTTCGTACTCGGCTTTGCTATTTTTTTGCTGGATCCGGGCATGATGACCGCATTTCTAAAATCGTATATAGGCATGATTATTATCGGGATGGTACTGGTGATGGTATCTCTGGGCATGGTGGTCATTCGAAAAATTGTAAATATTGACGTGTAGGTAAAATGACTACCCAAATTTTATTAATCAGTTCCATGTTCCTGCTGGCGGCGTTGATTATCGCCTGGCAGGTCATACGCACGGCACAGCACGTCACTTATATTACGCTGGCGGACGGGCGCCGTCAGGAACGCAGTCTGCCGCTGCTGATTCGTTTGGTACTGCCCTTTTCCAGTGTGGTGCCCGCTTTTATTACCGAGCATAAATCGCTTGAAGAGAGTCGGCATCGCATTTCCAGAAAACTGATTGCCGGCGGCTACGAAGGGTTGATCGAGTCGCACGAAGTGATTTCGTTGCGCGTTATGATGCCGCTGGGTCTGGGCATCTTGCTGTGTGTGCTGCTGGGCTTTTCGTTCGGCAGCATGCCGCAGGGCATTGGGAAAATGATGGCTGAGCGACAGTATCTTCTCTATATGATCATCCTCCTGCTGCTGGGTTTCTATCCGGATGCCTGGTTGAAGACATCGGTCAAACAGCGACACAAGAGTATCGAGCGGGCTCTGCCGTTTGTGCTCGATCTGCTGACGCTCTCCGTGGAATCCGGTCTCGATTTCATGACGGGGATTAACCGCATCATTCAATATCGAAAAATCGATCCGCTGGGAGAGGAGCTGATCCGCGTGTTCCGGGAAATTCAGGTGGGCCGCTCCCGGAAAGTAGCATTGCAGAATTTTTCGGAACGGATTAACCACACAGATATCCGTTCCGTGACCAATGCGCTGGTTCAGGCCGACGAACTCGGCACGGGGATTGGAACCGCATTGCGCATTCAGTCGGACCAGATTCGTGTGAAACGTTTCCAGCGTGCGGAAAAACTGGGTAACGAAGCGCCGGTCAAAATGCTCTTCCCTTTGATTGCTTTCATTTTTCCGTCCGTATTTCTGATACTGTTGGGGCCGGTCATTCTTCAAATGATGATTCGCGGGGGATTTTAAGAAATTTTAGATTGCCGATTTTAGATTGATGATTTGTGGGTCTGCGTTCGCCTCGCAGGCAGTGTACTCAGGAAACAGACCCGACAATCAAAAATCAAAAATCAAAATTCAAAAATAGGTAAAACATGTCTCATTTAATAATAGAACAAGGCAAAGAGGTCGGCAAAGAAGTCGAGGTTCCTGCTGCGGGTATAAAGTTCGGCCGGTCGCCGGCCAACGATCTCGTGCTGGACGATGACGTTGCGATGCTCTTTCATGGCCGGTTTTTCTTTAAGTCCGACGGGACCCTCTGGGTAACTGATTTCGGGGCTGGAGAAAAAACCATGGTTGGCGGCAAGCCGGTCGACGAGCATCAGCTCAAAGCCGGCGATCTGGTGGAAGTGGGGAAGACCTCCTTTCGGATTATTAATGCAACAAAAGGCACCGGTGCTGAACCCGTCGCTGCCGCATCCAAAATGCCGAAAGAAGAGCCTGCGGCGGCACCGGACGGAGAAGATGACATTGATCTCGGGTTTAAGCGCGAGAAGCGTTCACGCAAAGCTCCGGAAAAAAAGGCGGAACATAAACCGGCTTCCATGACCTCTCGCCTTCTACAGGTCGCGGTCATTGTGTTAGTGCTGATTGTGCTGATGGTCGTAGGTCCTTCATTACTTGAAATGTCGAATATGGGCGCAGATGTCGTTCAGCAGGAAGAATCCCTGACATTGTCTTATGAGCGGGTTGAGGGAACCACGGAAAATATTTTCCGCTATCATGTAGAGCTGAATGATCAGGGAATCTTCTCGGTTCGGATTGACGACCTGGCAACGGGAAGCCACCAGATAGAAAGTGAAGAGATTTCTCAATCCGTCATTGAGCAGCTTTCCCACGGGATTGCGTCGTCCGGGTTTTTTGATGTTGATTCCGATTTTGAAGGCACCGTGGAGAATCAGTACGACCTTTACGACATAGCCGTTCAGCGAAACCGTCGGTTTCACCACGTTCAGGTATTGAACTGGACTCCGCCGCCGGCCATTGAGCGCACCACCGAACTGATTGAAGATTTTGCGCGCAGCGAACTGGGAATCTCTTTCAACTGGATGAAGAGTCCCGAAGAACTCATGCTGCTTGCCGAACAGGCGGTGAAAATCGGCGAGGCACGCTTTGCCGAACGGGATGTACGCTACAGCAATCTGGCAACGGCCATTGCCCAGTTCGAGGAAGCCAAGCTTTATCTGGAAATACGCGAGCCGAAGCCAGCTCTGTACCACCGTGCCAACGATCTTTTGGTTGCGGCAAAAGCCGAGCGGGATCTCCGCTATGATGATTACCTTTTCCGTGCCGATGGTGCCATCCGTCGAAAAGACTGGGATGAAGCGGCAAAACATTTGAGAATTTTAAGCGAGCTGGTAACGGATCGGTCAGATCCGCGTTATGATAAAATACGCACCAAGCTCCTGAACGTTGAACAGCATTTGAGGTAGGATCCAATGATTGGAAGAATTAGCCACATGAAACGATCGGCCGCGGCCGTACTGCTGACGATGCTTTCGTTTGCGTTCCTGACCGGATGCAACCTCGAAACGCCGGCCGGGAAAGGGTCCATCACGATCAAGTCGAACCCTGACGGCGCTGCAGTTCTAGTGAATGGAACCCCTCGGGGAACGGCTCCGGTCACCATTTCCGGGTTGGTTGCCGGCGACTATATTATTGAACTCCGGAAGGATGGGTTTGAACGGGCCTATAAAAGTGTCAGCCTGCTCGAAGGGCAGGTGATGGACGTGGACCTCAAGATGAAGCCGATCACCGGGCTGTTGCTGGTGGATTCCAATCCACAGGGAGCGGAGGTAGTGATTGAGGGGATTTCCAAAGGAGACACGCCGCTACTGCTGACGGACCTTCCGTTGGGTGAATTCTCATTAGAGTTCCGGTCCATGAAGCATCTTCCGCGAACGCTGAAAGTCAATGTGACAGATCGGACCCCGGTGCGGGCTTTTGCCGAACTGGTCTCCAATACAGCCCAGTTGAAAGTCAGCTCGGATCCGGGAGAAGCTTCGGTCAGTATCAACGGAATAGCTGTAGGAAAAACGCCGATTACTGTTGAAGAGGTTGAAGCCGGTGAGGCTGAAGTTCGGGTATCTAAACGAGGTTATATACCGTTTGTGTCTAAGATAAATTTCGAAGCACAGAAGCCGTACAGTATAGAAGCTAAACTCGAATCATTACCATCGGGTCTCAGTGTGCTGTCAACTCCGGAGGGTGCAAAGGTCTTGATCGACCGGGTCTCTGTTGGAAAAACACCCCTGAATCTGAAGGATTTAAAAATCGGCCCACATGAAGTGACCGTTTCGCTGGAGGGGTACTCCACGAAGACCAAAACCATCTATTTAGAGCCCGATACAAATGACAGTGTCGAGTTCGATATGGAGAAGAACAGCGGAACCTTGGTAATTGATACCGAGCCGGCCGGTGTTCAGGTTTATGTGGATGGAAAGTTATTCACGACCACGCAGCCGAAGGGAGGATCGGAAGCGATTTCCCAACCGATTCGGATTACGCTGAAATCGGGCGAAGACCATATTTTGCAACTGGTGCGGGAAGGATATGTTTCGCATACCACCTCAATCCAGACGGAAGTCGATCAGGTCGTCACCCGGCATCTGGTGCTGAAGCGCATCTTCGTCTACGACACAAAAATTACGACGAACGATGAAATCATCAAGTGCCGGATAGAATACACGTTGCCGAACGGAAATATTTACTACGAACGGTTCCCCGGGGTTTTCTACACCGCCAAAGCGGAAAACATCCGTAAGGTCGAGCCCATCTCTTTGGACGATGAAAGCAATCGGGACGCCCGTCGTTTAATCGAAATGAATCGGGAAGCGGTTCCGGCCGAATAGTTCCAATCATTGGAACGTACGATTTCCAACCATTGGAATTTTCCAATGGTTGGATTTTTTTAGTCCAGAGAAAGTGAATCGCCCACTTCAACGGGGTCGAGTACCCCCGTTGCTGTTTCAAGTACAGAGTGGGTTTTTCCGGGGGCAAACGCCAGCTGCCATGGTTTCAGGTTGCGGGAAATCTTGAGTACCCGCAGTTCGGTATCCAGAAAAGCGGCATCGATGGGGAAGCGCATAAACCACATGTGAATACTCCGGCAGGGCCGGATGAGCATGGCCGTGTTCCGGTCCAGACTGGCGCGCCCGAGCAGGCCTTTCATGCGTTCGGGTGTGGTCTCGGCAAGGAGGAGGTGTTCCACCAGCTCAAAGCCCTCTTTCATCAAAATGCGTGACATATTCCCTCAAATCCTAAATCCTGTTTGTCGATTTAAATTTGAGTTTCAGGTTTCAGGTTTCAGGTTACAAGGACAATTATGGCACTTAAAAGTATGACAGGTTTTGGCGAAGGCGCCGCATCGGCATCCGGCATCCGGGTATCGGCGGAGTTGAGCTCTGTAAACCGCAAGCAGCTCGACATCAATATCAACCTTCCGCGGAATCTGGTCACACTGGATGCTCAGGTTCAAAGTAAAGTCCGTGCCGAATTTTCGCGCGGGCGCGTCTCGGGAATCATTCGGGTGGAAGCGGCCGATGGTTCCATCGGTTCCGTGGTGCTGAATGCAGATCTTGCCGCGCAATATATCGTGCACCTTCGTTCCACCGCACAGAAACTGAACCTGCCGGATGATCTCGGAGCCGACTGCCTCACCCGCCTTTCCGGCGTAACAAGCATTGAACAGCATGACCTGAATGCCGATCATGTTTCCGCCGTGCTGGAGGAGGCGCTCGATAACGCCCTCAAAGGCCTCGCAAAAATGCGCGCCACGGAAGGTAAGGCGCTGGAGAAAGACTTGCGCGCGCGGATTACCCTGCTCGATCAGTCGGTTAAGGAAATCCGAAAGCAGGCTCCGTCCGTGGTGGTTGCGTATCGGGAAAAATTGTTCCAACGTCTGGAAGAGGCCGGTCTTGAAGATCTCGCATCCGATGAGCGGGTCGTGAAAGAAGTCGCCATCTTTGCCGACCGTTGCGATATCAGCGAAGAGCTCACCCGGCTGAAAAGTCATCTGGCGCAGGCCCGCAAACTGCTGCGTTCAGACGAGCCGGTGGGTCGTACGCTGGATTTTCTGTGTCAGGAGCTGTTCCGCGAAATTAACACCGTGGGTTCAAAAGCCAACGAAGTGGAAATTACGCGGCTGGTGGTTGCATTTAAAACCGAGCTCGAACGAATTCGCGAGCAGGTTCAGAATATTGAGTAAGATGGGCAGGTATTAAAAGTGGAAGATAAGAAGCATCGTTTAATTGAACAAGAACCGCAGGTGGTATCCCGCCCATCGCGACCGCTGATGATTGTCGTGTCTGCGCCTTCCGGCTGTGGGAAAAGCACCCTGTGCGATCGACTGGTGGATGAATTTCCCCGCATCACCTATTCCGTTTCCTGCACGACGCGGGAACCGCGCGGCGAGGAAAAGGATGGAGTTCACTACTTCTTTCTCTCGAAGAAGGAGTTCAAGGAACGAATCAAAAACGGTGAGTTCCTGGAATGGGCCAAGGTGCACGGAAACTATTACGGCACGCTGGAAGACACCGTTCTCTTTGCAATGGAGGAGGGGAGTCATGTGCTGCTCGATATTGATGTGCAGGGCGCCAAACAACTGCGGGAATCGCTGATTAAGTTGGATATGCGGCATCCGATCCGCCGCGGCTTTACCGATATTTTCATCTCTCCACCTTCCCTGGAAGAGCTGGAGAAACGCTTGCGCGGACGCGGAACCGATGAGGAGAAGGTCATTCAGAAGCGGTTGGCCAATGCGGCCTCCGAAATGGAATCCGCCAACGAATATACCTTCCAGATCGTTAACGATGATCTGGAGAAAGCCTATCACGAACTTAAGACCGTCATCCTATCCGGTCTTGGGCTCGGCTGAAATTGACCATGGAACTCTAAACTTCGAACAGCCAGTTTCGAAGTTCCCGATTCTATTTTACACCCGCTCTGAGATACCGATGACTCTTCGGAATTCGATGGCTTCGGCCGCCAGCACAAACGCAAGTGGCGGCATTTCTTTGGAGGCTTCCATCAGGTTGCCGTAATACCGGCCGTATTCTTCATGGGTTTCATCTTCGTTCGGCGGGCGCATGCCCATGAAAACGAGTCCGGCCTCGGTAGAGGACTTGCGGATCATATCGTAAAAGCTCGGCAGGTCTTTAATGAGTACATCGGCTACTGCCGGAATGCGCTGCTCTTCAATAAAGTTTTCGAGCCGTTCTTTTGCGGCATCCCGTTCGTCTTCCGTATCCACAATCGTTTTAAGAATGAGTTTCGACTGTTTCCAGACCGGACTCTTCTGAATCTGGTAGGCCAGCGTCAGGATTAAACCGATATTATCTTTATTGCCGCCCCACCAGACGTGGATCTCTTCGGCTTCCTCGCTGAGCTTTATTTCACTTTCCCGCAACATGATCAGATTGCGCTGGGTGCGATACACCAGCTGGATCAGCTCGGCAAAGTCGCTGAAGTTGGAACGATCTTCTGTATCTCCCAGTAGAATCGTATTCGGTACCAGCGGACCGTAGCCATAGGCGCGAACCAAAGCTTTTGCGCCGGATAGCATATTGGGCGAGGGGAAGATTTTGACCATGGCATCCACCTCCCGTTTCTCGAGATATTCGCGCATGGACGTTTCCATACTCTGGACTTTTTCGGCCGACCAGTCTTCCACGGGCAGGATGCTCGCCACCGTCAACGCACTGCTGTGCTGGGTCAGCGAATGGGCCATTTCCACCAGATGCCAGCGCGATTTCGGCGACCCGCTCAGAGCCATGATGTTTGGCCTCCACGTGCGTTCGTCCGGTTTGAGTTTATTCAAGCGGTGAATGGCAAAACGGACCAGCAGGGTGAGAATGCCGTAGCGCATGTCGATCCAGTGCGCATTCAGTCGGCGGCGCTTGACGAGATAAAATACAATGCTGATCGTGGTGATGGCCACGAGCGTGGCACCGGCGTCGATCATGAGCATCACCGTGAAGCACCCGGCTGCTCCGAGCAGGGAAATGCCGTAATGCACTTTAAATTTCGGCCGCCACGACGGGCTTTCAATCAGGCCTTCGAGCCCGGCGGAAAGGTTAAGCAGGCCGTACGAGGTTAGGAAAAACATGGAGAGAATCGGGGCAATCAGATTGAGGTCGCCCAGCAGAACGGCCGCCATGGCCACGGCAAATGAGATGGCGGTGGCAATGCGCGGGTCGGCTTTATCCTTACCGTATCCCCGGCCGATAAAGCGCGGGATGATCCGGTCGTGGGCCAGCGCCTGCAACATGCGCGGAGCACCGAGCAACGAGCCGAGCGCGCTGGAAAGAGATGCCGCAAACACCCCGGCCACAATGAGCGAACCCCAGCGGGCAATGGAACTCAGAATGTTGAGATCAACCAACAGGATATCGGAATTGTGCACTTTGGCAGAAATGAAGATCGGCAGAATCATATAAACCACGTAGCCCACAATAACTGCGGCGAGTGTACCCAGCGGCAGCGATTTTGCAGGATTTTTCAGGTCGCCCGACAGGCCGAGCCCGGCCTCGATTCCGGTCACTGCCGGGAAGAATACCGCGAAGACCACCCAGAAACTGGCCTTGGGCGGTATGAGCGTTCCTGCGGGAACGGCCACATCGGCCATGTCTGGATTGCCCATAAAGAGAGAAACCAGTGAGGCACCAATGGCGACAAAAATGAGGAACTGGACCTTCAGCGCTAAGTCGGCGGAGATATAGGCCAGTGCCGTCAGGGCAATCAGTGTGGCCGCCGAAATTACTTTGGCGGCAATGGCCGGGTCGAGCATGGGAAGCGGGTTGACCACGGCCATTAGGGCTTCAGAAAAACCGGCCACATAAAACGCCACGCCGAAGGCCCTCGCAAAAAACAGGGGGAGGCCGATGGCCACGCCGGCCTCCAGACCAAGCGATCGCGAAATGATATAATACGCCCCGCCGGTGCCGACTTTCATATTGGTCGCCATGGCCGAGATGGAGAGTGCGGTGAAAAACGTGATGGAGGTGGCAATCGTGACAATCAACAACGTGGCCGGAAGCCCGACGTTACCCAGCACCCAACCGAAGCGCAGATACATGATCACGCCGAAAATCGTTAGAATGCTCGGAGTGAAAACCCCTTTAAACGTTCCAAACGCATAGCCCTGTTTTTCGATTTGTTCGCCCATATTTTTTCCAACCTCTGGATCTGAATTTCCGCGGATGGTTCCAGACCTTGGAACAAAAGGGAAGCTCTATCGGAGCTGTCTGCGCGCGATGAAATAGGCGTTTGTGCCGGAGAGCAGATTGCCGGTTGTAATGCCGCCGACGAGCCCGTAGAACCCGAAGAGATGACTGCCGAACAGACTGAGCGGAATGATGAAAAGGAACACGCGGCAGAGGTTGATGGCCATGACGGGGCGGGGTTTCCCGATGACATTCAGCATTTGACTCGTCCACATACTCGTGAGTAGGCCCGTCATGCCGAGGGTGGCAATAATCAGATAGGCCGAGCTCATCCGGATCACTTCGGGGTCGTGACTGAACAGGCTGGAAAGCGGTCGCGCTGTGGGGAGCAGAATGAGCAGAATAATGCCTGAATAAATGAAAGACAGCCGGTTACTGATTCGACAGGTTTCCTGCACACGGTGGTGGGCCTCTGCGCCATAGTTGTGGCCAACGAAGGGGACCAGCGCAATGCCGTATGAAATGGCAATGAGCAGAAGAAAGGCTTCGATGCGCGTTCCGGTGGCCATGGCCGCAACGGCCTGCACGCCGCCAGCGCCGGCGGCCAGGCGAATGTAAACTCCCTGTGCAATCGGGTTGAGGGCCTGTGTCAGCGCGGCCGGAATGCCCAGCCGTATAATTTCTTTCCACGAGCGAAGCAGTTCCGTGATGTGCGGGCGGGTCCAGTCGATCAGCTGATGTTTGAAATGCAGGAAGCTCAGCGAGGCCGTCATGGCAACAATACGTGCAATGATGGTGGCCAGTGCAGCACCCTGCATTCCCATGCTTGGAAAGGGGCCCCAACCGAAAATCAGAATCGGATCAAGAATGATGTTCATAATGGCGGCAACGCACATGACGATCATCGGGCGTTTAACATCGCCGGCCGCACGCAGGCAGCCGTCGCTGACGGGAGGCATAATGGCGGCCACCGCGCCGATATACCAGATGGCCATGTAGTCCTTCACTAAATTCAGAATATGCCCTTCAGCCCCGAGTAGACTGAAGAGCGGGGTCATGGTCAGCAGGCCAACAACGCTGACGATCAGCGTACCGGCAATGGTCAGGGTGATGCCGTCCGAAACCGTGCGGGCTGCGAGGGTTTTATTGCCGGCACCGAGTGCGCGGGTGATGATGGATGCCGCTCCTGATGAAAAGCCGATGGCCAGCGAGCCGACAATCATCACCACCGCAAAGGTGAATCCCATCGCCGCCAGCTCGTCGGTCCCAAGCCGGGAGACAAACCAGGTGTCGGTTAGGTTGAACACCATGATGGCAAACATGCCTCCAATGCTTGGAAGCGTCAGCCGGGTGAGGTGTTTTAAAACACTGCCTTTAAGAAGATGGCTCATGATAGACGTGACAAGTGACCCGTGAAACGTGACCGAAAATCAGGCCTCACGTATCAATCGTTACGCTTTGCCTTTAAACAGTCGGCCGATGTCTTCGAGGATCATGATCAGCGAAGGGATCAGAATGAGGGTAATGCCGGTGGCGAACAGGATGCCGAACCCGAGCGAGATGGCCATTGGAATCAAGAACCGCGCTTGGCGCGACGTTTCGAGAATCATCGGCATCAGCCCGAAGAAGGTTGTGAGGGTGGTCAGGATGATCGGCCGGAAGCGCTGAATACCCGAGGCCAATACCGCGTCGTGCATATCCATTCCTTCCCGTCGTTTCTGGTTGGCGAAGTCGATGAATACCAACGAGTCGTTCACCACCACACCGGAGAGAGCCACTACACCGAACAGGCTCATCAGACTGAGCGTATATCCCAGCAGGAGATGGCCCGCCACGGCTCCGACGACCCCGAACGGGATCGAGACCATAATGATCATGGGTTGCCAGTAGCTTTTGAAGGGAATGGCCAGCAAGACATAAATCATGATGAGTGCGGTAAGCAGTCCGGTAATAAGTCCGCCGACGCTTTCGCGCTGATCGGCCTGGCGTCCTTCAAAGGAATAGGAAAGTCCACTGTGTCGTTGCATCAGATCGGGGAGAATCTCATGGGTCAGGACGGTCAGCATCTGCGGCACCTGATCACGTGGTTTAATGTCGGAAGAAACCGTTATTACGCGGCGTCCATCGCGCCGGCTGATAGTGGTATACGCTCGGCCGCGCTCTATGTTCACGACTTCCCGCAGGGGAACCTCGGTTCCTGCAGGAGTGCGCACAATCATTTCCTCCAGACTGAACTCCGTATCGCGTTCCACTTCCGGCAGGCGCACCATCACCTTGATCTCGTTGCGGCCCCGCTGCTGACGGATTGCTTCCGAGCCGTAGTAGGAGTTCCGAACCTGCCGCGCAATTTCGGTGGAGGTCAGCCCCAGGCTGCGACCTTCATCATTAATCGAAAAGTCGATCTGTGGTTTGCCGGGCGTGAAGCCGTCGTCGATATCGAGCACCATGGGATAGGCGCTTAGTGCTTCCGCCAATTCTTTGCTGGCCACTTCCAGAACATTCATATCACGATGGGAAAGATCCACCGTCAAGGCATCGGACCCGCCGCCCGGACCACCGGAGTCGGCGCGGAAGCGAATGTTTTTTAGTCCACTGATCGATCCGGTGGCTTCGCGCCAGCGGTCGGCAAATTTCTGAGTGGAAAGGGGGCGGCTGTCGGCATCAAGCAGTTCATAGGAAATGTTTGCCACATGGCCACCGGACGGGCCGCTGCGGCTGGCAGCACCAATGGTTGAGATGACGCCTTTCACGATGGGCTTGCCATACTCTGCTTCAATTTCCGCAATCACTTTTTCACCGGCGGCCATCACCCGGTCATGCACCTTCTGTGTGTTTTCCACCGGTGCGCCGTAGGGCAGGGTGAAGCTGCACATGGCAATATCGGATTCCACGCTGGGAAACAGTTCAAAACCCATGCGTCCGCTTTTCACATAGCCGAGCGTTACAATCAGAACCACGATGCCAATGCTGAGCGTGATATAGCGGAAGTGCAGCACCTGATCCAGAAACGGGCCGTAGATATCCCGGACAAAATGAGTAAACTTCTGGCTGAACCGCTGCTGCAGCCGATGCAGCATATGCGGGTTCTTAAGATCTTTCTGATGCGCCAGATGGGCGGGCAGAATATAGAGTGCTTCCACGAGGGAAATGAGGAATGTTGTGCACACAATCAGCGGAATATGCCGGAAGAATTTACCCATCACACCCGGCACAAAATAGAGCGGCATGAAGGCAACAATGTTGGTGAGAATACTGAAGGTGACCGGCACGGCAATCTGACGGGCGCCCGCAATCGCCGCCTGTATGAACGGCATGCCGTCCTGATGTTTGTGGTAAATATTTTCACCCACTACAATGGCGTCATCCACCACAATCCCCAGCGCAATCAGAAACGCAAACATGGTGATCATGTTCAGGCTCACATCCATCGGCCCCATGAAGAGGAAGGTGCCGAGAAAGGAAATCGGAATACCCAGCATCACCCAGAAGGCCAGCCGCATTTCCAGAAAAAGACCGAGCAGAACGAAAACCAGTACGAGGCCCATGGCGCCGTTTTTCAGGAGCAGATTCATGCGGCCGCGGAACGAGTCTGCCCGATTGTTCCAAAGGGTGAAATCCACGCCGTCCGGCATGGTGGCCTCCAGTTCTTCCAGCACGCCGATCACAGCTTGTTCGACAGAGATCGGCGTCTCTTTTCCCACCCGGTAGGCCGTCATGGTCATGGCCGGCTTCCCGTTGAAATAGGTGAATTTATCCGACTCGTCAAAGTTGTCGCGGATCTCCGCAATATCCTCCAGCAGCACGCGTGTTCCATCGGTGGTGGTGATGATAGGAATATTTTCAAATTCACGGCCGAGATCGCGGCGGTCTTTCACGCGTACGAGAATTTCGCCGGACGTAGTTTTCATGCCGCCGCCCGGAAGTTCCACGGAGCTGCGTGAAATAATATCCGAAACATCCTGCAGCGATAAATTGAGTTCGCGCAGTTTGGCCTGCGGAATTTCAATGGCAATTTCGTAGCTCCGAACATTGGAAAGTTCCAGCTGGGTCACTCCTTTGGAAGCCAGCAGGGCATCGCGTGTTTGTTCGGTCAGCTCGCGCAGTACTGTTTCGGAAACATCGGCTGAAACAATAATATCCATCACCGATCGGGTTAAGGTGGCCGCACTGATGACGGGTTCTTCTGCATCGAGCGGGAAGGTGCGAATACGATCCACCTGATTGCGCACGTCGTCCGTAACAATGTTGACGTTGTATCCTTCCAGAATATCAACAGAGACCGTTCCGCTGCCCTCATTCGCATCGGAGTATACCTTTTTCACCCCGTCAATGCCGCGCACCGCTTCTTCGATGGCGAGCAGAATGCCCTGTTCCACTTCCTGCGGGCTGGCACCGGGATAGGATACACTGATGTTCACAAAGTCCATTTGGGCCTGCGGCAGAAACTCCTGCTTAATCTGCGTGGCTGCAAAAATACCGCCGCCCAGCAGAACCACCATCAGGATATTGGCTGCGACGATGTTGTTGGCCATCCATGCAATCGGGCCGCGCTTCTGTTCTAAATCAGTTGTCATTTTCCAAGCCTCGGAAATCAGTTTCGATGAAAATTATTTATTGGTTTCTGCAGGCGTGCCCGTGTTCACATCCATTTCGTTAATCGGGGTGTTGATATCCGAAATGATGATTTGATCGCCGTTATTCAAACCGTCGCGAAAGAGAACCTGATCGGCATCGCGCCAGAGCACTTCAACCTCGCGGATTGCCAGTTTCTGATCGTCGGTGGCAATCCACACCACGGAGCCTTCCCGCAGTGAATTACGCGGAATGGAAAAGACCTCTTCAAGTTCGGTTCCATCGATGATCGTCTGCACAAATTCGCCGAGCAGCAGCGGTTTCTTATCGGCATTTTCCGGTGTTAAACAGAGCGGGTCTTTCACCTCAACCAGCAGGCGCGCCATGCGTCCCTTCTCTTCAAGACTACCCATGAGTTTAATCACAGTGCCCGTGCGAACCGCACCGCTCATCGATTGAATTTCAACCGAGCTTCCGGGAATGGTGACCCAGCTCAATCGATCAACCGGAATGGAAATGGTAATCCAGTAGGCATCGGTTCCAATGAGCTCTCCGAGTTGGGAGGTCAGGTTGGCCTGCGAACCGATATTGACATTTCGGTCCAGCACCAGCGCATTGAACGGGGCGGTGAGTTCCGTGCGCTCCAGATTAACCTGCGCTCGTTTTAGAGCCGCTTCCGCCGCTTTCAATGCGGCTTCATCGGCGGCAAGGTGCGGTTTGCGCAACGCGAGTTCCTTTTCGAGGTCGGACGCATCGTCATACTTCAGCAATTCCCATTCGCGTTTAGCCACTTCCTGTCGCCCGAGCTCCTGTTTGTAGGAAAATCGTGCCGTCTCCAGTTTTGATTCTGCATCGGCCAGCGCGAGTTCATAGTCCACCGGATCGATGGTCAGAATCGATTCGCCCTTTTTCAGTATTCCTCCGTCAATAAAGTTCGGCGACATGGAAACCACTTCGCCGGAAATACGCGATTGCAACTGAATCAATTCCGCCGGGGTGACGGTTCCCGTGAGCTGCAGCTGCACAACTTCGGTGGTGGCCATCAGGGTCTGGGTTTCCACCAGCGGGGCCATTTTCGGCGGCACCTTTTTTTCAGCTTTCGGGGCGCTGGCAATGAGCACTTTTGCGATGACAATACCGCCGACAATCAATACAACACAGATGATGGCTTTAAGAAGTTTAGACATGGTTATTCTCCAGTAGAAGGGGCTGAAAGTTCGTTGGGCCAGGAACCGCCCAGGGCTTTATATAAATCAATACGGTAGCTTAATAAATTGAACTGGGCCTCAACGCGGTCGCGTTCCAGACCCTGGAGAGTATTGAGCTGAATCAGCACCGTGGTGTATTCCACCAGACCGTTACGATAGCGATTCACCGATTCTTCATAGGATCGCTTTGCGGCAGTCAGGCGCGCATCGAGTCGGTCAATATACTGGTGCTGTTTCTGTTCAGAGGTGAGTGCATTCTCCACTTCCTTAATAGCATTCAAAACGGTTTCCCGATAGGTCGCCAACCGCTCGTCGGCAATCGCCCGCTGCCGGGCCACTTCGGCCTTGCGGCGGCCTCCATCGAAAATCGGCCCGGTCAGACTGGCGGCGAGGTTGGCCGCCCAGTCATCAAACAAATCGCCGATATCGTCGCTGCTGTAATCGAGCGAACCGGTCAGCCGCAGGGCGGGGAGTCGATCGGCCCGCGCCGCGCTGACCTGCCAGTCGGCGGCATATAAATTGAGGCCGGCCGTTCGCACATCGGGGCGGTTGGCCAAAACTTCCGCCGGAATTCCAAGGGCTGGAAGCTTTCCAATGGTTGGAAGTTTTTTCTGGGTGACTTCCAATGATTGGAAATCAGCCAGGCCCAGCAGCACGGCCAGTTCATTCTGCTGCAGCGCTTCGTTGCGTTCTGCGAGCGGGATGAGCGATTCCGTTCCGGCCACCGTCTGGCGTTGCTGAAAGACATCCAGCGCGGTCGATATCGCTGTTTTGAAACGCAGCTCAATCAGTTCCAACGACGTCTGGTTGGCTTCGAGCTGGAGAAGAATGACTTCCGTCTGCAACCGCTGTGCAAGCAGGGCGGTCCAGGCTTGCGCCACGCGAGCCGAGAGGGTGATGGCTGCCGTATTCAGTTGTTCGCGGGTTGCTTCGCGATCCAGTGCCGCGGCCTGATTTTCGGATTGAATGCGGCCCCATAGATCGACTTCATAGGCGGCATCGAGCCCGATGTTATAGCTTTCAACCGGTGAGCTGCTGCCCTGCGTCCAGGTGGCACCAGCGCTGCCGGCGTAGCCGATGGTCGGGAAAAGGGACGATCGGGTCTGCGCGTACACGGCATCGGCCTGCGCAAGTTTTGCCCACGCCTTCTGAATCGTCGGGCTGTTGGTCAGCGCCTCATTAATCAGGCCGTCGAGTTCCAAGGATTGGAAGGTTGACCACCAGCGGTTGGTCGTGTTGTACGGATCGTCGGAATAGAGGGTAAACTTTGGCGGAAGCGACTGGTTTAAATCCCGCTCTTCTGGCGCATAGATGGCGCAGGAAAAGAGCAGGGCGGTGGTTGTGGTGATTAGGCAGATCTGACCAATCGGGCGGGCTATTTTCATGAGATAGTTCCAGTGTTCTTTATCAAATCACGGGTGGCGAGCAGACCGCCAATGGCAAAGGTTTCAACCTGATTCGCCAGTTCCGGGAGATTTTCGAAGGACGGCAACCGATGTTTCGGCCCGTCGGGGAGTTCCCCCTTCTTCGCTTTCTGATGGCCGACATTCAGGAAAATGTGCAGTCCCATAAAATTATGCACAGCCAGTTTAAGTTGGTCTTCCGTAATCTCAGGCCCGATCAGGCTTTTGATGGCTCGCTTGACGAGTTCATGGGTCGGTTTCAGGTGGGTTTGGAAAAGGCTTTCATGCATTTCTGTGGGCTCGCCCATCTCCCGATGCAGCAAGCGGGGAAGCCGACCGGCAAAGCCTGTGTCGAAAATGTTTTCAATGCGCGAGCGAATGAACCGGCGTAACCAGACTTCGGCACCGATGTCGCTGAAGTCAGCAGTGAGCGGGTTTCGGGTTGCTTCTTCGGCAAAGAGATAAGCCCAGACTTCACGATAAAGGTTGGATTTGTCACCAAAGTGATAATTGACCGCCGCAATGTTCGCATCGGCGGCTTCGCAGATTTCCGCCACGGTGGCCTCGCGGTAGCCTTTATCCGCAAAGATTACGCTCGCAGCATCGATGAGTCGTATTTTGGTTGTCGATGGTTTGCCCATAATTGAAACGCCGATTTTAATTAATTGTTCTGGAAACTAAAATTAGCGCCGTAGGAAGTCAACTTTTCCGGCGGATAGAGTGAATGGGAAGGTCGCTCCCCATTTCGAAGGACCGGCCCGGGCACGAGACGTATTATTGTTTTACGGTTCAGTGTCGAATTTACTGATGATGTTCGTGACGAACCGCTCTGAAAAGCCTGCAACAAATGACCAAAACAGCAATTTTGCATAATCCACTGCTTCGCCATGAACATAAAATATTTCAGAGAACCCTTTATGCCGGGATCGGTTTGAATCCACAACATCGGGCACAAACTGCGGGAAAAGTTCTCCGCTTATAAGCGTTGAGATAAAGAGGATATAAAGCACCACCGCAAGAACGCCGCCGACGAACGGCGAGATACACACATAGACCCATGAGTTTGCGAGCAACGTCAGGTCGTCCTCTGACATGCTTTTCAACCTTCGTTGCAGACCCACAAAGCCTCCAAGGATTCCCGCCGCAAATGTGGCCAGCGGAGGGGGGATGCTTTTTTTAGTTATGTACGCAACAAGGGTTCCAATGAAAATTACGATGACCAGGGCCACAAGAACCATCGCGAGGCGATTGGTTATCTTTCGAATAAGTTCCAGATTCTCATTCATGGTTTTTGTGTGACACGTATTGATGAGTATTCAGTGGACGCCAAATTGAATAAACTTCGTGAACTTTATGGAATACCAAGGCCGTGCGCGATGATTTAAATTCTGTTTCTTCCCCACCCGCAATCTTACCTTTCCTCCACCCACTGCATAATTTTCGGATGCCGGAGCTGTTAAGTGCTTTGATTTTCCAACGCGGCATCAAGATACGCTGC
>JAROBA010000051.1 GCA_029432815.1 Pontiellaceae bacterium B1224
CCTACCTCGGCCGGCCCCTGCGAAGCAAAGGCTACACTCACCGCAAAACCCGGATCGAATGGTGCATCCTCGGCCACAACCTCTGGAAGCTCGCCCCCATGGCCGCCCAGAAACGAGCCGAACTCGAAACCGAAATCGCCGAAGCGGCATAGTCCATCCGAAACCAAATCCCCTCAAAGACCGGACTGTGCCCAAATCCAATGCCATCAGGCGAATCAAGGCATCCAACGCTCGCTTTCACTCCGCCAAACACCGGAAAGCGAAATACTTTTAAAGTAACAGGCCGAGCCTCTGAAAATCCCGGTTAAATGGGACATGCTCTAGTTTAACTGAGTTTTTTAACTAAAGGATCGAGTTGTGACCGACCCAAATGCTGAAAATGATCGTCCCGACCAGGAGCTGGAACAACGCCGCGTCACCCAGAAAGATATTGCGCGCGCAGTCGGCATTTCGCATGTCGCCGTTTCCAAGGCCCTGAAAGGCCAGCGCGGTGTGTCAGAAGAAACCCGTGCCCGGGTTCTGAAAAAAGCGGACGAGCTGGGCTATGTGCCCGATCCACGCCTTGCCGTCCTTTCCCAGTACCGGCATAACAGCAAAACCAAACCGGTTCAGGCAGAGCTCGCCTGGCTCAACTTATGGAAACATCCTGAAAAGCTTTGCAAATATGACGTGTTCAATCTCTACCGGAAGGGCGCAGCCGCAGGTGCTAAACGACTGGGATTTCGGCTTCAGGAATTCAGTGCCGCCGACGTTTCGATGCAGCGGCTTGATACGATTCTTAAAACCCGGAACATACAAGGCATCCTGATTCCGCCAGTATATGATCATGTGAACGGGTGGGATTCATTTCCCTGGTCAGACTACGCCACGGTATTGCTCGGCAGAAGGCACCCCTATCCGAAAACTCACTTTGTCAGCAGCGCCCAGACCGCCAATACTATTCTGGCTTTCAACCGAATGTCTGAACTGGGCTATAAACGCATTGGATTTACCTGTGAACTATTGGATGAACGGTATTTCGGTGCCGGCTTTTACTGGGCACAGAGGAGGCTGCCGTTAAATCGTCAGCTTCCCGAGCTTATGTTTAAATCCGAAGAGTCTGATGAAAAACAGAAAGCCAAGTTGGAAAAATGGATTCGCAAACACAGACCGGATGCGATCCTGAATGACTATGGTCGTCTACACCCCATGCTGATGGAACTGGGGTACCGAATTCCTGAAGACATCGGACTGGCCGGCACCGGCATTAATGACTCCACGCTCGACGCCGGTATCGATCAGAATCCCTATGAAATCGGCCGCACTTCCATCCGCATTCTGACGTCCCTGATTGCCGACCGAAACTTCGGGATTCCCGAAACCATCAGCGAAACCCTCATCGAAGGAAAATGGATCGACGGTTCCATGATGCCGGACAAATCTCAGGCATAATAATGATTCATGGTCCTTTGTGGGGCGGACTTTCCAGTCTGCCCATCCAGAGCGGATGGAGCGCAGACCGGAAAGTCTGCGCCACAATCCTTTCCCTATAATTTCAAACACGGCCCTTATGGATTTCCGATAATCCGATAATACCCCGCATCATTCGTGGCGGAAGCTGAGACTGCAAACGGCGATGTGGCCAGCGACGTAATATCCGTCACTGTTATCCAGGCATTGGAAGCCATCAGGTCCTCGGCATATTCCAGACGATAATGCTGCCCGACGGTGCCGGTGAACTGCGCACTGAAGGTGCCGTTGGAGATCGATAACTCCGGAAGGATCTCAGCCGGTTCGGCGAAAGACAGCGGAGTGGCCGAATCTTCATTACTTACGGCGGATTCATTACTGCTGACATCGATGGCAGTAACGACATAGTAGTACGTGGAGCCATTGGTCACACCGCTGTCCACGTAATCACTGGTAGTCTGGCCACTGAAGACGGTCAGATATCCACTGCCGGAGATGGTTGATCGGTAGACATCATAGTGCGTCAGATCCAACTCGGTATTGTCGGCCCAGTCCAGGGAAACGGTTCCATCGCCGGCGGTTGCCGCCAGGCCTTCAGGTGCTGCCGGAGGGGTTGAATCTGTAAAGGTGAACCAGTTCACATTAAACAGATAACCGGTGCTGGCATCGGTGAATACAAGGTACAGGTCATGAACGCCGCTTGCTCCGCTGACGGTGGTTGACACCGTCTCCCAGATTTGCCAGCCGGTGGTGTTGTCCACGATGCATGTCCCGATCAACGTTCCCGTAGGACTATCCAAACGAATCTCAATGCTCCCACCCGAAGTATTGCTGGCAACACGAGCCTGAAACCCATCGGCACCTTCGCCGAAATCAACGTCGTAATAGGCGCACCAATCGCCATTTTTAATGGCCTGAACATTCAGACCACCGCCGGTGTCGGAGCAATTCTGTGTACTGACACCGGACTGATCGTCGTATTCTTCCGCTTCAAAGATTGCAAAGGGGTCAACGGCCATATATTGCCAACCGGCGGCAACCAGAGCAGTTTTGTCCCAGCCGGAATTGATAATAAACACCGGATCAAATATCGCCCCGATGGGCGCTGCCCCGTCGAAGCCACCCAGGTTGTTGATCATCACCGTACGCGCCTGACCTGAAATCAGAGACAGATCTGCGCCGACAAAGGTGATGGCATCAGCTGCAGTGGCCGCAGACGTGGCGCCGGATCCTTCGCTGAAGAATTCGGAGGCATCCGCTGTGGCGGTCGCCTGTCCCCAGACGACGTCCGAGAAATCAGCACCGATAAAACTGTCGCCGGCGCCAAAATTCCCGTCGGCATAGAGCGTGATTCCACTCAGGTTCGCCCCATCCCAGATGGTGGTTTTTGCAGCGTCACTGAAATCGGTCGTTTTCCATGACGTTATTCCAAGCATTGGAAAATCCAGATTGTTCAGATCACTGCCATCGGCCAGTTTCAGATGGGTGGAGGTGGAATCCCACGCCGTAATCCCTCCGAGATTCGTCAGCTCATGCGTCGCAGGGTCAACCGTGATCGCTGTATCCATCCCGAGATCAAGCTCGGAGATATGGGGATACGTAATATCAAACCAGTTGAAATTGATTCCCGGGCTGGACGCACCAGTCGCGGACTTAAATACCAGATAGAGATCATGCGTCCCAATCGCGGCGGCAGACAGAACGGTTTCAGATGTTGCCCAGTTCTGCGTAGCACCGGTATCAGTTGGCTGCAGCTCGCCAACCAGCGTCCCGGCTGTACCACCCAAGCGCACTTCAATGGTGCCGACGGGGTCACCATAGCCGGCGCATCGGGCTCTGAAGACGGCTCCTGTGCCAATCATGATATCCTCGTAACGACACCAGTCGCCATCACCGATCCAACCCACGTTCCTTCCGCCAAAAAAGTCCCGGGTATCTTCTGTTTGGACTCCGCTTTGAGCATCATAGTCTTCGGCTTCATAAAACGTTATGTCAGGAATCACAAATGTGCTTTCCGGCGAACGCGGGCCTTCCCCCATGGAATTGACCCCACTTACCGCATAGTAGTAGTGCGTTCCGAAGAGGACATTCGTATCGATGAAGCTGGTACCGGTTTGTTCGGTAAGCAAGGTGTACGGACCGCCGGGTGTGGTGGTGCGCCAGATTTTATAGCTATCGGCCTCAAACGATTCGAGCCAGCGCAAAGGAACCTGATCGCCGCCGGGCGACGCATAGATGGCAAAGGGCGCCGGCGGCACCTCCGATGCTTCGCCCCCGTCGCCACCCGTGATCCGAACATCGGTAAAGGTGGCGGTGGCCGTGCTGGAATAATCATCCGAACTGACCGCTAACCCGACGTAGGCCGTTTCGCCAAAGTCGTATTCTGCACTCTGGCCGCAACTCCAGCTGGCTCCATCCGGCGAGCTGTAGCTGTTGACCCGATTTCCAATCCGCTCGATTTTGAGCCAATACGGAACCTTAGGGTCCGGCATCCGGCCATACGACTGGTCACCTGAACCGCCGAAGGCACTACTACTGCGCGCCAAAGAGTCGCGATAGAAAGAATACATCTCCTCATCGCCACTCGGATTGGTGATCACAATGGCATGCATAGGGGAACTTTCGTTCAGCGTGTCGGTGATCAGCACACCGGCACGGGCGTTATTATCGCTCCCTGAAAGGGACGTGAGCTGTGCGATAATGGTGGCATCGCCAGTCACCGGCAAATAGGCAAATCGTAAGTCGGCGGAGCCCGCCGAAAGGCTCGATCCCCGCCCGGTCACCGTCCAGGTCTTCGTCCCGGCACTGTACGTTGCACTGCCCGTTGTGCAATCGCCTAAGTTAGCATCGCTCAGACTGGTTACTGAAGCGAAGTCCGCCGGTTCATCTATCGGATCAGAAACCGTTGCAGTCGATGTATCGGCGGCTTTCAGATAGCAATAGGAATCCTTATTTTGCGTAAGGCATGTAAAATATTTTTCGAGATAAGGCGATCTCATCCCTTTCCTCACCACATAAGCGCCATGGAGCAGCGTGACCATTTTTGTTTCAATACCCCAATTTGCATACGGACCGTCGAAGGTGTGAATCTCGGGGTACACATCGTACACTGTACCTGCCTGAATAAACGGGGTATCCACCAATAGGTTGTAGCGCGAAAGATACTCTATGGCGGCCAACATGCGGTTATCAAATTCTGCATAGACATCCACCCCCTGATTCCAAAATGCTTCCGCGGCCCAGGCCATCAGCATGAGCTGACCCTGGTCATGCGCATCACGCCCGGTATCCCCGAACTGGCCATTGGGCAGGCTGCTGCCCAGGGCCGCGGCAGCATCCGCCCGAAAGACCTGAAGACACTGTTCGAACTTTTCCTCATCATCATTAAAGATGGCCACCCCCAGCGCAGCGGTAAATTGGGACATGCCCTGGTTCGCCGACCGCAGCGGATGAGGCACGGCAATGTGGTATATATCCCACCACACATTCTCAAAATACGCTTTGCAGATATCGGTGTCACTTTGCGTCCAGCCCGGCCAGGTACCGCGCAGAATGTCCGCCCCTTCGAAAACGTGCATGCATTCATAGCCCATGGATAAATAGGTCTCTCCCTCCAAAAATTCCGTATGGGTTGTCGCCCAGCTGATCAGAATATCGCGGGCCTTTTGCGCATAGGCTTCATTTTCGGTGAAATACCACATACGGGCCAGACTGTGAACCGCCTCCATATCAGATTCCCACGATCCATTGTTCTCACTGCGCCCCACCTCGGCAAACGGTCCCTTCATCGTATAATTCAACGAAGACAGATTGCTGTCCAGCATGTCTTCATAGCCCGTTTTCCATGGCTCCACGTTCAGGTTCGCTTTAATATGATCCAGCCCCTCTACAGTCAGCGCGATCCCCGGATGGACAAATGCTCTGCCCGCTTCCGCGGTTGCACTGGCCGGAGCAGACACCGTCCCCGTATTGCCTAAACCATCACGCATCTGCACCGTATAGGTATACTGCATGCCGGCCGTCAATCCGGTGTCTCGATAGACCGAATCGGTGGTCCAACCGCTGTCGGATCCTCCGGGATTGCCGGATGTTTCATCAAAATAGTACTCAACAGGACCGTTTGCATCTGAACCGATCGCAGTCATGGTGATCGTCGCACCGAATGCCGCCGTTGGTGCAACCTCGAAAACTGCAGGGTTCGGTGTCGGAGGATTAACATCCGGGGCCCCAATCGCGGTGATCGTATATGCACCATTCACGTCACCCACCAGCGTAAAGTTATCGGTAAAGGCGTCATCAACCCCGGCCGTAAGGTCCGCTTTCGTTAGACCATCTCTTTTGAGCATGCCGATATCCCACAAATCCCAGATCGTAGCGCTCCAGTTATCAGACGAATGATATCTGACCCATTCAGCAGCCGTCGGTTTGCCGTACACACCACCCGTAGCAATGTTGATCACAATGGATCCACCATACGGCGACCCATCAGCCACCCACGCCTTATCAATCATCATGGAACCCGTCGAACCGATATTGATCGTCAGGTCTGTCGCCGCCGACCAATTGACCCCGCCAAGTTGCATCTCTACGGAACTAGGAGAACTCCAATCTCCGTTGACGTTCACGACTCCGACGTTATTTTCAGCAACGCTCGCGCCTACCGTATTCACCCAGGAATCCCCAGCGGCCAGCGTGAAGGTGCCTCCCGAAGTCATGTCAGGGAAAGGGAGCAAAGCGGCATCCGCCAGTTGTACAAACGCTGCACAAGCCGCCATTATAGCACTGTATTTTTTCATAGTTTCCTCTTTATGCTCACCGCCACAGAATCCTGTGGCATATAAATTTTCTTAGAGATTAGTGATTCAGTGTTGCTGAATGTACTTAAGATCTTCTACCTGTCATTGATCCCTCATGTTGAATCGTATGCAGGTATCAACCCAACAATCCCAGTATTGAATCCATAGATATAACTCCAGCCGACCGGTTTCCAAACCTTGGAAAAAGCTAACCTGTTAGCTGATTATGTTGTTATTAAGACCGCCCTGGAGTACCTTGCATTCAATCCTAGGTCAAAATATGAGCAGAAACCCGTCAGAGAATCCTTCAGAAAAACCCCGCGTCACCTTGCGTGACATTGCCAAGCAACTGGGAGTTTCCCATGTCACAGTCTCTAAAGCGCTACGCAACCAATCCGGTGCTTCGGCCGAACTGAAAGCCCGCATCCGGCAGAAGGCCGATGAAATGGGATATACTCCCGACCCCATGCTTTCCGCGCTTTCCCACTATCGGAAAACGAGTAAGGAAAAACCGGTCCAGTCTGCGCTGGCATGGATCAACACCTGGTCCAATCCAAAAGAGCTCCGCAACCACAGGGAATTTGACCTCTATTGGGAAGGCGCGAAAGCCAGCGCAAAACGGTTCGGCTATCATCTTGAAGAATTTAATCTCGCTGAAATCCCAATGCGGCGACTGGAAGGCATTCTTAAAAGCCGGAATATTCAAGGCATACTGATGCCGTCCGTAGGACTACATTTCAGCAAAGAACTGGAGCAATTTGACTGGTCCAGTTTTGCAACTGTTCGATTCGGCTTAACCGTCCCCTTTCCCCCCACCCATTTTGTGACCAGTGCCCAGATGATGAACACCATGCACTCCATCGAACGGGTGCATCAGCTCGGGTATCAACGCATCGGATTTGTATGTGAGTACTGGGAGAAGCGTTTTTTCGGGGTCGGCTATTCCTGGGCCCAAAAGAAACTGCCGAAGGAACAACAGCTTCCTCCGCTCCTTATGAATGCGAACGATAACCTGGATCAGGAGCAATGTGCGCTCGAGATCTGGCTTCGATATAACAAACCCGATGCCATCATTACGGATAAAAGCGAAGTTCCCCTCATGCTGCAGAATCTGGGCTACCGTATTCCAGAGGATATCGGAGTCGCGACCACCAGCATTCACGATACGCCGATTAATGCCGGAATCGACCAGCGACCGGAAGAAATCGGCCGCGCCGCCATCCGAATCCTGACGGCTCTGATTGCCGAACGAAGTTTCGGACTCCCCGATTGTCTAAACGAAACGCTCGTCGAAGGAAATTGGGTGGATGGATCTATGCTTCCCGGAAGGTTTGAAAAGTGACGATGGAGGCGTGAGCGGCACCAACCAGCAAAGACCTGTTCAGGCAAACAAAAAGCCCCCGCCAAAATGACGTGGGCTTTTCATTTTTCACTTCGGATGACCGGTTAGATCGTGAAGCGGCGGCGAATGAAGAGGATTGCTCCTCCAAATGCACCAATCAGACCCAGCGTAGCCGGTTCCGGAATCGCGGTTATCGTGTAAACACCAGCTACGTCACCTACTACTGAGAAGTTTTCCGCGAAGGTGCCAACATTTGCGCCATCTCTTAAGAGCGCGCCATCATCCCAAAGGCGTTCGACAGTATTGTTCCAGTCATTGCCAGGATAACGATACCTAGTAAACTGCCCGGTAGTCGCTCTGCCGTACGTACCACCAGTAGCGATATTGATCGTAGCGGTGATATTATTATCGTTATCAGTCACACTCATCCAAAGCTTACTAATGTCCACTGAACCAGTAGCTCCGATATTGAGCGTAAAATCTGTATTTGCATCAAGATTTACACCGCCAAGTGCAACTTCAAAAGCTTCAGCAGAAGTCCAGTCTCCGTTGATGTTAATGACTGCAGTATTACCTTGCCCGCCGACAGTTGTGTTTGCAGAGTTTGTCCAAGTGTCCCCTTCATTCAGCGTGAACGTGCCTCCTCCAGACATATCTGGCATAGGTATTATGGCGGCAGATGCCACCGAAGCCGATAACAGTACAGCTCCTAACGCAATACTTATTTGATTCTTCATTTATTTCTCCTTTGCGCGTTAATGCTTATCTCAAATGGATAAGCAACTTTTTTACACCCGCCGAAGCTCTCACTCCGGCGGTTTAAAATTATTCAACACCGATTGAGAAGAACTCTGCACTCGCATTGAATACTGCGCCGGTGGAGGTATAGGTGGTTTCACCCGCCAAACCGGTGATGCCGGTAGCCAGCTCATCTGGAGTACCAAAAGTCAGGCTGTCTGTAGAGAGAACACTGTAGCTCACCCCTGCAACCGACTGCCAGGTGACAGACAGTCCGTTGGTGTCAGTGTACGAACTGATATTCAGCACTGAATTGCTGTCGTTCGGATCGGTATAGGCCAGGAACTCCTGCCAGGACTCATGTCCATCGGAGTCGACGTCAACTTGGTCGTCGCCAACCGTCAGATCATTTTCATTAAGCCAGAACATTGGTGTACCTTGCGCGGTATAGCCGGTTGGTGTAACGAATTCGACATCAGCCATGGCGAAGTTTCTCTCGCCGTTTGCCGGATAGTAGCGAACGTACTGGTAGGCCGTCGTATCGGTAACCGGAACCGAGTTCCATATGCCATGCACGGGAACCATATTGGTAATGGTAGCCAGTGTTGTCCAGGTGGAACCATCGTTAGAGCCCTCGAACGTGTTTCCGTAAACGAAATACTGCGCCCGGTTCACGGTGTTACTTACTCCGTCGACTAAGATTGAAAAACTACCGCCGGTGCCGAAGCTATCTGCGCGGAGTCGGAAGAACACTTCAGCAGTTGCCTGGCCGTTTCCAACACCATAATCAAGGCCCGCGTATCCGCCGACCGCATTGTCATCCATAAAGGAATCTATATTGCGGTCGAACAGTTCATAGTACCAACGGGATTTCATCGCGCCGTTTGAATTAATCATTGAACCGATGACTTGGTATTCAATCGCTGCGGCAGCTTCCGCCGCAGAAAGCACCGTCTCATGTTCATACGTGGCGTTTGTTACGGACGCTTTGTAGTAATAGGTCTCACCAGCAGTCACATCCGTATCGATGTATGCATTGGTAGCTACTGTTGCTACCGCCGTATAATTGCTGTCGATCAATGAACGATAGACAATATAGCCACCGCTGGTGGCAATATCGGCCAGCGGTGAGGAATCCCACCGAACCACATTCTCAAGCACCCCTTCCGGCCAGGCATACAGATTAAGCACACCCACGGGAGAAGTAGCATCGGTTGGATCGCCATTCAGTTTATATTCTTCCCAGGCTTCCAGCCCGTCACCATCGGTGTCGGAAACATCCGCTGCCGCATAATCTGCAAAATTGGACGGGTTGGCTCCCGATACGTCATAGTAGGAGTCGAGCCATTCGGTCGATGTTCCATTCGAAGTCACATCATCCTCCGTGATGAAATCGATCTCAGCCATCATGTAGTTCGGTTGCGTGCCATATCCCGTTGCTCGCACATAACGGAAAGACGTAGTATTGGTGATCGTGGCCGTGTTTACCGTAGGCCAAGCCGAAACGGATGTCGGTATTGTATGGAGAACAACCGCATCCGAGAAGTCAGAACTATTGGCCCCCTCAAACACACAACCCGGGGCCTTGCTAACGGACTGGTTCCAGTTTCTCAACACATATTCGAGCGCCATAATCTGCTTGGCATTGCCTTCACCATAGTCGACGCCGGCATAGGCACTGGTATCATTATAGTCATAGAACGTATCGACGTCGTTGTCGAACACCTTGTCGTAGTCCAGCGTGGGACCATTAGCAGACGTGGCGCCGATGATATCATACGGGAAGCCTACACCGGTGACTGAGCCCGAATTCGCGCTTTCACCATTCACATTGGTGGCACTCACCACATAGTCGTAGGTCTCGCTGTCGACAACGGTCGTATCTGTATAGGTCAGTTCCGTCAAACCGCTCGCAAGCGTCGTATAATTCGCTTCACCGACGGGGGAGCGCTTTAGGATATAGGTAAGCGGCTCGTCGCCGGTGGATGCACTCCAGTTAAGCTCTACGGACATATTTCCGATCGTAGCGTAGAGGCCTCCAGGAGCGCTCGGGGGATCGGCAGGGATGACGGGTTCTTCCGCCAGCGCACGCAACTGGAAGCCGTTAATCTGGGCACGACCAGTACTGTTAATGGAATCGAAGCCATTGTTTGAGCCTACAGTCTCAATACTAAGCGTGGTGCTGTCGGCCAGGAAGTATCCGATAATGTAATCCCCGGAAGCCTCGCCCGCCAAAGAGCTTGGATCGCGATTACTGAGCGAGCAATAACCTGCCGTGCCACCTGTCTGACTGGTGGCAAAAGTGTTCACGCCGTCACTAAGTCCTATTTGATAATCCGAATGACGTCCATTCCGTGCGTCGTTGGAGAATAACTGTATCATATACCATTGGCCGATCGTCAGGCCGGTCAGCGTAACCGTCGAATGTCCATAGGTTGAGCTCCCGATCACGGCGCCGACGTCAGCGTCAGTGAATGATCCAGCGCCGAAGCTACTGTAATCAGACAGGGCAACATCGTTTGCGATGGTAACGCCGTTCTGGGTATTACCCGCGTTAAACTCAACGCCACTCAATTGGACAAAAGGAACGCCGTTGAGGGTATTCGTTGTGCCAGATTTGCCCGCTGCCGTACTGATGGCCAGCACCAAGGTATCATTGGTTTGGACAAAATCCTGACTCGTCGGCGATCCCTGATACATATCGACAGAAGGCCGCCAATTAATCTCTGCGGCCTGTGCCGATCCCGCTACCAGCGCAAGAGCCACTCCCGCACCTATTTTTGCTATACTTTGACTTTTCATCATCTATACCTCCGGTTTTTATTATCGACTTCGCTCTACCGCTCATACGGAAAATCTCATCAGCTCCAGCTGACTCACGTAACGCTTAGCCAAAACTAATTTATGTATAGCACAGCAAGATGAAAGCGATACTTCCTTTAAAACTACACTGTTAGCTTTATCTTCTAAGTTTGCTGAAAATAGGAGAATGAGGTAAAGGAGCTCATACGATTGAGATCCTACTTTCTAAAAAGACCTCAAGATCGTTATCTGCAACTATTCTTCGTGAATAAAATCTCGTGATTCCGCGAGGCCCAAATAGACTGAGTCCCTGGACTTGCACCGGAGGGTTTAGACGCCGCAGGAGCGGCCGGACTTTTATCTTCAATTCGTACGTAAACCTACCAGAGATATATCGAAAGGAAGAATCCCCATTTCCAGCGCAGGAGATTCTGGTTTAAAGCCGAAATCCCCATTTTCAGGGTCCACAAACAGCGGATCGACCACCTGGCTGTTTTGATCCACCCCATCGCGCTGGTTTTTCGCCAGACACTCCGCCGCAACCGCGGGGTCGGCCGTTGAAAAATAGATGTTGAAATCCACATCGGCATCTTTGGTTCTTGCGATTTTTCGGCCGCGGCGATCCTCGGAGGCATTATTATTGCCGCCCCCCAATTCACTGATGAATACCGTATCCGCCAGATTCGAATAGAAAATGTTCCGCTTGATGGTACCACCAGTCAACGGGCCTTCCCGGACCGACAGGTAATAGCCGCGCGGCGGAGCAAGGACGTCGGCCACAATATTATTCTCAACGCGGGTATTGAGTTTGGCCATGATCCCCTGCGATGTGCATTTGTAGATCAGGTTTTCGGCAATCAGCGTATCCATCTGTCCGCCGTCCGTGCGGACGGCGCACTGCATAATCATCGGGGTAATCAGGTGGTGAATATAGTTCCGCCGAATAATATTATTGGCTCCCGCGCCGCGGATATAGATCGCATTTCCGTCGCCGAGCCGTTGCATGGTATGGTGGATATCGTTGTATTCAATCAGGTTATCGTGTGTATGCAGATAAGGGCGCACCTCTTCGGTGGTTTTATTTCTAAAACTTTTGGGATCACCGCCGATTTCATGCCAGCGGATGGTGCGGGTCAGCTCCCGCCCGCCTTTGCCGAAAAACTCGGTCATGCAGCCGGAGATGATCAGCCCCGTATAATCCGTGTGATGAATCTCATTGTTCGCCACCCTATTTTCGCCGCTCTGCCAGATCATGATACCCGGGGAGTGCCAGTAGATTTCCCCGACGTGATGGATGTGGTTGTTGTAGACGAGATTGTTTTTATTTACGTCTTTGGTTCCGGGGCCGTATCCGCAGAGCACAATGCCCGCTCCGCCCATGTGCTCAATGTGATTGCCGGAGATTGTGTTTTCGATGCCGTGCAGGTCCACACGGATCGCCCCGCTGCCGCTGTACAGAAAATGGCACCGTTCAATGGTGCAGTTTTCGGTTCCGCGCAGACGCACCAGCGCGTTGGACTTATCCAGAAAATCCCAGTCGTGCTGCAGCCCGGCATCGTCCGCCTCCACCAGATAGCGCTCGCCATGTTTGAACGTGAGACCACTGAAACGGAGGTTGCGCACCGGAATATCTTTCGACCCTTCAAAATCAACGTCACCCTCCACCCGAATGAGCTCCAGCAGCTGCGGCGCCACCACCGGCGTCTTGCCGCGCGGCCAGAGATAGACCTTGCCTTCTTTCGTATTGAGCACCCATTCGCCGGGCTCGTCGAGTTCCTCCAGCACATTCTCAATCCAGCAGGAGGGAATCTTGTCCTCCTTCAAAAAATGCAGCGGGTTCATGGCATAGGTGGATTCAACCGACGTCCGGACAATCTGCTCTTTTTCATCGACCGATTCCACCGGCAGAATATTTACAATCCAGGCGTGATGCGGACGCATGATAATTTCCGCGTCCGTTACATTTTTCCAATCCTTGAAATTTTCTAAAGGGATGCGCACCCGGTCGCGGCCGCCGCCTTCCAGCGGAATAAAGCCGACCGACTGCGCACGCGGCAGCAGGCCTTCGTTGTTATACAGGGTCCGAAAGCTTCCCGAAACCTGCGCCTCCCAAACTTTTCCCTGCGCAGCGGACGGCAACCCCGGAAAAATGCCTTTCACTTTTTTCCATCCTGTAATTTCCCGTCCGGAACTGAACACCGGGGTTTCGCCCGGATAAGCCGCATAGGTAATCGTCTGGTTTTCATCGCCGGAATCTTCCAGCCCAAATACCACCGTTTCATCCAACCGATACGTTCCTTCGCGAACCAGTATCACGATATCATCCTGTTTCTTTTTCTTCAGGATGCGCACCGCATCGCGCGCCCTTTCCAGCGAGGCAAACGGACCGTCGGTTCCCTGGGCATTAGGTTCCGCCAGCGTACCCGACCATTTGTCCGACCCATTGGTGGACAGATAAAAATCAGCCTGCGGCAGCGCAGCAAAACTTCCACAACCGGCCAGCAGGAAACCAAGCACAACTAAACGAATACTCATCTTCATAATCACCCCAACTTAAAAACCGCATGTTATCCAACATTTGGAAACTGCCTATCCCCATTATTCATGACGGTGAGTTTTTCCAAAGATTGGAACAAGCGTCGAAATTTTTCCAGGCATTGGAAGAAATCACGTCCTTCATGCCGGATTTATTTATCGTCATCGGACTTCTTCGTTGGGGATCTTATGCAGTCCCTTTTCCGGCGTCCATTAAACTGGGTTACTTCAGGCGGACCTATTTATTCAGGATCATGAATCCGCATGACGCAGGAGTGCGTGCCCAGTCCGCCCGTAAAGTTGACGCCTGAAGCCACATAAAGATGTGTGGGCGTTCCATCCTGACTGAGCAGCTGCGGGCGGCCGAAAAGCGCGGCATGCGGCCGAGTGGTATTATCAATGGTTTCCTGCGAGACATATTGATTCATCTTGTCGAAGCCGGGAATGGGATCATCGAAATGGAGGCCGTCGTCTGATTTCCACAAATAGCCGGTTCCTGCCTTGTTGTGCGTGGTCAGCAGACAGATTTTTCCTTCTTCATCAACAAAAGCATATCCATCCTCGATCTCCGATTTGTTGCTCGTCAGTGAATTCTTTTCGGGGATATAAGGCCCTTCGAGTTGGTCGGCAATGGCCACGCCCATACGCCGCACGTCACCTTTTCTCATCGCCTTGTAATAGAGAAAAAATCGGCCATCCGGATGAGCCAGAAACGCCGGATTCGTAACCCCGACCACGGAGCCATGGCTCCAGACCGACGGATCTTCAGGGATATCGAAAATCAGCCCGTTTTCGCCCATAGGTGTCCACGGCCCCTCCAGGCTGTCGGCGACCCACATTGCAATACCCTGAGTAGAGGCCAGCTTCCCCGTTTTACCGCCGGCATTGGTGATAAAGGTCAGCACATATTGATCGTCGACTTTTTGAATATTGGGATTGTGGGGGGAATTCCGGCCTGCCGTCTTCGGGTCGGCGTCCTTTACGACGACCTCCTTAAACACAAACGGCCCCTCCGGATCGTCACCCACATAGCGGGCAATTTCACAATGCGTCTTCCAGGCCCCGAACCCTTCACGGATCGGCCAGCGGGCAACAAACAGATGGATTTTCCCATCCGGCCCGATCACCGGAGAAGATCCCCACGGATTCCAGTCCGGCTCTTCCACAGCAACTCCCACATACTCCAGACAATTGGCAAACGACCGGTCGACGGCCCCGCCCCGTTCTGCAAACGCACTAAAACCCAACAACAGAAACAATGCACAAATCCTCTTCATCGCTATTTCCCTTTGATTCTAAATACACAGGAGACCGAACCCTTGCCGCCTATCCAGTTGGCTCCCGATGCGAGATACAAATGCGTCGGCTTCCCATCGACCACCAGCACCTGAGGGCGCTCGAATTTTTTCCCACGCACAATAGTGGCCCCATTCACCGTTTCTGCGCCGACATAGGTGTGCATTTTGTCATACCCCAAAATCGGTGCGCCAAAGCTCAACCCATCATCCGATGTCCACAGGAACCCGGCTCCTGCATCATTGTGCGTGGTCAGCAAACAGAGTTTCCCGTCCTCCTGAAAGGCATAACCGTCTTCGATGGTCGTGTCGTTGCTGGTCAGCGGCTCCTTTTCAAAAACATACGGGCCCTCCAACTGATCGGCGATCGCAACACCCATCCGGCGCACATCGCCTTTTCGCATCGCTTTGTAATAGAGAAAAAACCGGCCGTCAGGATGAACCATCAGCGCGGGGTTGTTCACCCCGACGACAGAGTCAACACTCCAAACGTCCGCATCGGTCGGCGGTGCGAGCAGCAGGCCGTCTTCGCCTGCTTTTTTCCAAGGCCCCGCCGGATGGTCGGCCACCAGCATTCCGATTCGCTGGGAGGACGCCCGGGCTTTGCCCTGGCCGCCACGGTTTGCAATATAGACAAGCGCATAGCGATCTCCGACTTTCTGGATGTTCGGATTGTGGGGCGACTGATGGTCCCATCCGCCCCCGCCACTGCCTTTCACGACGACCTCTTTAAATTCAAAGGGTCCTTCAGGGCTGTCGCTCACATAACGGGCAATCTCACAATGCGTGAGCCATGCGCCAAACCCTTTCGCAATCGGCCAACGCGATACGAACAGATGCGTCTTTCCCTCCGGTCCGACAACGGGTGAGGAACCCCACACATGATAGTCCTTTTCCTGAACGGCAACACCCACATATTCGAGCCGATCGGCCCACGAACGCTCGGAGAGAATTTCACCACCTTGGGCCGATAACGCCGTGCGAGCGATTGCAGCAGTAGCAACGTTTGATTCCCCAGCGTTCACAGGTGCAACAAGACCTGTGTGAAGGATCACCAGCAGAATCAATATATTCGTTTTCACAGGAACCCCTACGGAACAACACTGGGGCTCTGCACGACCATTTGCATGGTGCCGTCTTCATTAAAGAAGACCTTATCGAAACAGATAGAGCGGTTGGTACCTTTCCCGCCGGAAAGCGCGCCATTGTGATAGAAGAGATACCACTGTCCTTTATATTCAACGACCGATCCATGCATGGTTAATACATCCGTCTGATCCATTAACAAACCTTTGGGCTCCCACGGGCCCAACGGGCTGTCACTCATCGAATACGACATCTGATTGCGCGGTTTATGATGGTTTGGATAGATCATGTAATAGATCCCTTTGCGCTTAAAAACAAACGGGCCTTCGCGGTGTTCGTCGACCCCTTGCTGATGAACCATCTCCCCTTCGATCTCCATCATATTGTCTTTAAGCTTCGCCGCATAGCACTTGGCATCCACCACCGCGTAAAGATACACCTGCCCGTCATCATCCTTAAAGACGCACGGATCGCAGAAGGTTCTTCCCCCTTTAATTTTTCCCTGCAGCTTAAAGCCGGAAGCCGGGTCTTTGCTGGTCGCAACACCGAGCTCCCAGACCATACCGGCATCCCGATGCGGAAACACGTAGTAATACGTTCCATCCTTGTAGACACAGTCCGGTGCCCACATATTTCCACCTTTTGGAGTCCCCCACTCGACATCCCGTGAATGAAGAATTTCTCCGTGATCCGTCCAATTGAGCATGTCATCCGTCGAAAAGACATGATAGCCATCCATCGACCGGTAGCCCTTCCCCTTGATATCGGTTGATGGATAAACGTACAGGCGTCCATCTTCCCAAACGTGCGCCGACGCGTCGGCCGTAAACATGTGTTTAATGAACGGGTTCGTGGCTCGCTCGGCCGCCTCGAGTGATCCGACCGAAGCCATGATGAATGCGATGATGAGTTGTTTTTTATAGTTCATAGAATCCCTTATTTATTTTTCCCGAGTGTCTGTTCAACCTTGTTTATGGTGCCGTCGTCATTGAAAAAAACTTTGTCAAAGCAGATGGAACGATTGGTCGCCTTGCCGCCGGAGAGCGCGCCGTTGTGATAAAAGAGATACCACTGCCCTTTATATTCGACACACGAACCATGGGTCGTGATGACATCCGTGCTATCCAGGAAAACGCCTTTGCATTCCCACGGTCCCAGAGGGTTGTCGCTCATGGCATAGCGCATTTTGTTAAATTTCGGAAAATCGTCCGGATAAATCGTGTAGTAAATGCCGTTGCGTTTGAATACGAACGGGCCTTCGCGAATACCGTCGAGGCCAATCTGTTCAATCTCTTCCCCATCAATTTCCATCATATTTTCTTTCAGCTTAACGGCATGTGGCGCGCCCGGCCCGGCCCGATATAGATACGCCTGGCCGTCGTCGTCGATGAAGACACAGGGGTCAATGAGGGATTGAAGACCTTCAATATAACCCTGCACTTTAAAATCAGATGCGGGTTTTGTGCTGGTGGCAACGCCGATCTTCCAGGAAGTCTTGGCTTTGGGCCCGCTGGGATGAGGGAAATAGTAATAGTACGTCCCATCCCGATAGGCGCAGTCGGGTGCCCACATCCACCCGCCTTGTTCACGTCCCCACTCCACATCGCGTGAATGGAGGATTTCTCCGTGATCTTTCCACGTGATCATATCATCGGTGGAAAACACATGGTATCCATCCATGTCTTTATATCCCTTTCCTTTGATGTCGGAGGATGGATAAACATACAAACGCCCGTCTTCCCACACATGCGCCGATGGATCGGCCGTAAACATGTGGGTGATAAATGGATTTGGCGCGCGCTCTGCAGCTTGAGTCGATCCAACTGAAGCAATGGCTAATGCGATTAATAGATATTTTGTATAGTTCATAAAAACCCTCGTTGTTGATTCTAAAACAATTCGTTTATTTCCCACGAATGACTTTACGTACTTCTTCCATGACGGCCATACATTCCGGATTAAAAATCGGGTGCTCGTCGGTAACATCGGCCGTCATAATGAGGTTGATGGTCACCGGGATTCCGGCAGCGTCCATTTGTTTGAAGAAGTCAACATACTCCTCCGTCGAGTGGACGGGACCGCCGCTGATTTTTCCATGCATTGGATCTTTAGCAAACCAGCCACCTTTGTCCATCAGGCACCACCACGCCGGGATGACATCACCCAATTGCTGGCCCGGGCCGAACAGTTGAGGATCGGGCACCCCCAGTTCGCTGGCACTATCCGTTACACCCAATTCAGTAAACGGCCCCACCGTCGGATCCCGGTTCGAACTGAGGCCCACCACCGCCTTGGGATTGCCGGCCTTGATCGCGCGCGCCCAGCCTTCCCAATCCGGATTGAGCGGATAGTCCCAGGCCAATGCGCCGTCCATATAACCGAAGCCCATCAGCTTCTCGCCATAGCGCAGACTGCATTCGCGCAGGATCGCCTCGACGTTATCGCTGAATCGCGTGGTATCCGCATCGTTGGCACCCAGCGCTTCGCGCCACACCGCCGGGTCGTAGCCGTTATAACCGGTATGCAGATAAAACAGGGTGCGGATGCCCCGCCGGTCCAGTTCGTTGATAATTTCGCCCAGCAGGTCGCGCTCGGCGGTGCGGCCCGGCGCAATGTTGTCGATGGCTTTGCTGGGGGCGGGCCAATAGAATCCCTGATGCGTCGCCGTGAAGGTGACCCACGCGGCGCCGGTGCGTTCGATGGCATCGGCAAAGACGTCGACATCAAAGATCTCCACGGATTTCTGAAACCACTCGGCCCGCTTTTCATCAATATGATAACCCCGGCTTTGTGCCGACCAATGAACAAAGATGCCGTATTTACCGTCGACCATCCACGAGGCATCGCCCCGAATCACCTGTGCCCGCTCCACCTCCGCCTTACGCGCGGCGGCGGTGCCCAGTTCAATCGAAAACAGGTGAAACTCCTCCGTCACCCCTTGCCCGAAGCGCGGGGATTGGGCGGCGCGGCTATTTTCCGATGCGGCAGGTTTTGCATCCGGAATGCGAAAGGTAATCTGGTTTTCGCCGGCTTCCAGATGCAAGGTTCCCGGCAGTTCCTGTCGCCAGAAAAAGGGACGGTCTTTCCACGTTCGGATCATCGATGGAGCTGTCAGCACCGAGTCTCCGGATCGCACCTCCAGATTCACCTGCCCCTGTTTACTGAAAAGCAGGTTGACCACATAATCATCTTCCTTCGGTGCAATGACCGTCCAGGTCACCGTATCCTGCGGCGACTCAAAACCGTGCACCACATTGGCACTTCTGAAATGGAGTTTCGCATTGCCGGTCAGTTCACCTTTCGAGGCGACGATGGGCGTCACGCCATTCGCTCGTAGTTCGACGCCTTGTACTGCTGCTACACTCAACATCAACGCCGTAGTGACCAGGTACCCCATTCGTTTTATTCTGTGCTCTTTAACCATCATTTTCCCTTAACCAGTCCCATCTCTGAAATGTCCAGCGGTTCAATCCCAAGCTTCAGGGCCGGACTGTTGGGTTTAAACCTGAAGTCGCCGTTTTCCGGATCCACAAACATTGGATCGACGGCCAGACTATCTGCATCAACCCCGTCGCGCTGTAATTTTTTCAATAGATCTTTACCGATGTTTTTATCCGCTTTGCAGAAATAGATGTTGTCGTCGGAGTCGACGTCTTTCATGCGCGCAGTAACCCGACCTCTGCTATCCTCTCCCACATTTCCTTTTCCTTCTCCGGGTTCGGAGATAAAGGTGCAGCCCTCTTCCGTTGAATAGTAAATATTCCGCAGATTACTCGCTCCGGTCGAAGGTCCCTCAACGATCTTCAGGTAGGTGCCGCGCGGCACAATGACATCGGCAATAATGTTGTTTTCAAAGCGGTTGTTCAGCTTCAAGGTCATGCCCTGTGATTTGCATTTATAGAGCACGTTTTCAGCAATCAGCGTATCCATTTGACCGCCGTCCGTACGGATGCCGCTTTGCTTCCCGGTTTCAGCAACCAGGTGATGAATATAATTCCGGCGGATCACATTGCCGGGCCCGCACCCGCGAATATAAATTCCATTTCCATCCCCCATGAGCTGCATGACGTTATGAATCTCATTGTATTCGATGATATTATTGCGGGTATGCATATACGGCCGAATGTCAGCCAGCTCCGGATTTTTCGGCACGTTTTCCACTTCATGCCAGCGGATGGAACGGCTCGACTCGCGCTTATTCTGTTTCACAAAAAACCGGGTGACGATCCCGGACAAAATCATGCCCGAATAGTTCGTATGATGAATCAGGTTATTGGCCACGCGGTTGTCGCCGCTCTGACAGAGAAAGATGCCCGGCGAATGCCAGTAGATTAAACTCACATGGTGAATATGGTTGTTATAGATCAGGTTGTTTTTATTCACGTCCTTTGTGCCGGGCCCGTAGCCGCACAGAAAAATTCCGTTGCCGCCCATCTGCTCAATATGGTTGCCGGAAATCTCGTTATGCATGCCATACAGATCCACACGAATAGCCGTGCTGCCGCTGTACAGAAAATGGCACTGCTCAATGGCGCAGTGTTCCGCGCCGCGCAGGCGAAACATGGCATTCGCTTTATCAAACATATCCCAGTCATGCTGCGTCCCGGCATCGCCTTTCTCCAACGTATACCGATCACCATGCTTGAACGTCAGCCCACAGAAACGCAGATTGCGAACCGGAATATCTTTCGGCCCCTCTTTATCAATATTCCCTTCGATCCGAATCAGTTCAATCAGGCTCGGCGCCACCACCGGGGTCTTGCCCCGCGGCCAGAAATAAACCCGCTTCTCCTTCGTATTGAGAACCCATTCTCCCGGCTCATCGAGTTCTTCCAAAACATTCTCAACCCAAACACCTTTTTTATTAATGCCATAGGTTGCGTTCACCGCCGTCTGTGCAATCCCCTTCTTTTCATCCACTGAAGCCAGTGGTAACACATTCATCACCCAATCGCGGGTGGGCCGAACCAGAATTTCCACATCTTCGACATTCGGCCAGTCCCTCATCGTTCCCTCCGGATACCGAACCTCAAAGCTTTTACTGCCCGCCAGTGCCGCAAACTTTTCCGACCGCGCGCGCGGCAGCATACCATCCGCATCGTAGAGCGTGAGGAACCGCTGCGAGGTTGGCGCGGCCCAGATGTTACCCTGAGCCTCCTTCGGCAGACCGGGCAGTTTGCCGGTCACTTTTTTCCAGCCTTTGATTTCCCGCCCCGAACTGAACACCGGCACTTCATCGGGATAGGCCGCGTAGGTAATGGTCTGATTTTCATCTCCGGAATCTTCCAGACCGAACACCACAGTCTCGTCCAGCTGATAGGTTCCGCCACGAACCAGCACCACAATGTCTCCGCTTTTCTTTTTCTTCAGAATACGAACGGCATCGCGCGCGCGTTCCAGCGTAGCGAACGGAGCGGATGCTGACCCCTCGCCCATATCGGAACCGTTTGGAGCAATATAAAAATCAGCCTGCGGCAGTGCGGCATGCCCGATGCCTGCGACCAAGAGACCCAGAAGGCCGATACCTATTTTTTTCATAAAACGTTTCCCCAACTCAGTTCATTTCCAAAGGGCATTCATCCAGTCGCCCCATTTTCGACGTATCCAAAGGTTCAATCCCCAAGGCCAACGCGGGACTGCCGGGCTGGAAACTAAAGTCGCCCGCTACCGGATCCACAAACAACGGATCGCCAAAGGTGCTGGCCTGCTCTAAACCTGCCGCACGGAGTATAAGAAAATGTTCATCCATCCAGTGCGCGTCTGCCGGGTGGTAGTAGAGATTCGAATCCATATCCGTTTCGACGAGTTTGGGTGCAGGCCGACCTCGATTATCTGCGCCACGGGATCGTTCGTTATGCGCCTTGCCGCCATCGGGGTGGGAAACGATGATATTGCGCTGCACTTTTGAGCCGGGAACCGGCACCCATTCATAGCTGATGTATCCACTGGTTGGAACAACGGCCGGATCGACGATAAAATTATTGATGATATCGTTGATCCCCTTGGAAGCAATGCCCGCAGAACGACCGTAGTTGTGGTAGAGGATATTTCCATAGATCAGCGTCTCATGCTGATCATCATCGCAACGAATGGCTGCCGGCACGGTATGGGCCAGATTGTCATGCAGATAGTTGTAGCGAATAATATTTCCGCCACCCGTTCCAGAGACATAGATGCCATTCCCATCGGAGAGCAATTGAACGGAGTGCGAAATCTCATTGTATTCGAAAAGGTTGTGCCGGGCGTGATTATACTTTTCGCGCTGCTTCCAGCTTTCATAGCTATCCCGAGGCAACTGCTTATCCTCAGCCGCAATCTCATGCTGACGGATCGTTCTTCCGCCCTCTCCATTTAAGTTCCGGTTCGGCTCAACCCGTGTCGTAATGAGCACCGCCGCATAGCCGCTGTGCGACAGCTCGTTATGCATCATTCGGTTATGGCCGCTCTGCCAGGCCCACAGCCCCGGAGAGTGCCACGTGATCTCACTGAAGTGATGAATATAATTATTGATGATATCGTTGTGGTGATTGGCGTCCTTCGTTCCCGGCCCATATCCCGCCAGAAGAATGCCCGCCTCACCCAGATGCGCCAGCTCACAGTTGGCAATGCGGTTTCGCTGCGCGTGCAGATCCAACCGTATCCCCGAACCGCCGGAATGTATGAATTTGCAATCGGTCACCTGACACGCTTCCGCCCCGCGGAAACGAAGCAGCGCGGTCGGCCGATCAAATAGATCCCAGTCGTGCTGCATGCCCCAACCGACACGGCCCTCATCGCTTTTCCAGGCCCAGCGGTCGGCGTGGGAAAACGTCAGCCCTTCAAACGCAATGCCCCGGACAGGCACATCCGTTGGACCGTCATAATCGATTACCCCCTCAACACGGATCAGCTCAGTCATCGACGGAGCCAAAATACCGCGAGGCGATCCGTCCGGGGCTGGATCGGATGGCCAGAGATAGATCTTCCGCGTTTGGTTATTCACGACCCATTCCCCTGGTTCGTCGAGGGCTTCGAGAATATTTTCCACCCAAACCACTGAAGCATCAGGATCGTGAAGATAGCCCGGTAACGGACCCATTTCGTAGGTTGCGGAAGCGCCGGTCGTCGCAACACCGCTTTCTTCATCCACCGAAGCAAGCGGAAGCATATTGATGGCCCACGCCCGCCCCGGTCTTACCTGAACTTCCACATCCCCCAGATTATCCCAATTCTTCAATGCCCCTTGCGGAAAATGAAGCGTGCGTTTAGTGCCCGCCTTCGTGTAGGCAAACCCGGAATTTCGCGCGCGATTCAAACGCCCCTTACTATCGTAGAGCGTATAGAACCGATCCATCCCTTCGGGCATATCTGCCACCCACACCTGCCCGGCTGCTTTTTCAGGCAATCCAGCCGGCACCGCTTCCAGTCGTTTCCATCCAGCAACCGGTACGCCCGCACTGATCACGGGGGTTTCTCCGGGATAAGCCGCAAAAGTCAAACAGGCCGAGTCCGAAGCAGATCCGTCTTCCATTCCCAGTACCAAGGTTTGGTTTAATTGATGCCGCCCCCCGCGCAGTGTGATCACCGCCGGCTCTGTATGCCCCGCTTTACGCAAGTCCCTCACCGCTTCCACCGCAGCCTGCAGCGATCCATAGGGTTTCGCCAGACTCCCGTCGGCATCCGCTTCCCCCTCGACCGCCACATAGATGTTCAACGATGAACATTCGCCCTGCGCAAAAGCAGCCATCGCCGCGCTCAGCATTAGCGCTATCGAAAGCAGAATCTCACGACCCCTGTTTTTCATTATTCCTCCCACGTGATTTTGGCTTCTCTGGTTTCGGTATTGACCCAGACACTGGCATGTTCGAATTCACGGGTAAATTCCCAGCCGTCGGGCGTGGTGCGTTTGTAAGCGCCTTTAGGCGGACCGAGCGGTTTTTTGAATTCGGGATATTCGACGAGAGGACCGGTCGCCAGCTTCCAGCCCCAGCTGTACAGAAAATAGGAGTAGGGCTGCGCCCCGATCAGATAACACGCCAGCGCAAACTCAGCCTTCTCCTGAGAGAGTTCTGGCATATTCGGTTGCATGTGGCCGCGCCACGTCCCCTCAACACCGAGCCGAAAGACGGAGATCTTTCCATCCTGCGCCTGTTGCAGCATATGTCCCCACTCGGCCAGCAGACTTTCCTTGCTGGATTTTACGCGGGCATAGTTTTCAAACATGATCGCATCACTCACGGGATATACCGTTGGAGCACCGTTCCCATAAGCATTGTTCGCGAGCAGGATTTTATCGCGGCCCAACTTATACTTGAGGGCCTTCATCATCTCCCCCATCGCCTGTTCAATCTCTTCTTTCTTATCTTTACGGAATTCAACATTGCCGTGCATCTGATCAATAAAGGCGCCGTCGCAACCGGCTTCTTCCACGCCCTTCGCCACCGTATTCACCCACCACCGGCGAAAATCAGGATTCAAAACATCGTAGCATAACGCGCCATATCGATCCGCCAGCTCTCCCGTTTTAGGGTTGGTGACCAGGGCTCTCTTCAGCTTTGGATTTTCCTCGACGTTCTCCTTCGTAAAACCCTTATTGTACGACGTGTAAGGCCAGGCATAAGCGGCGTTGAAATAAAACAACACCTTCATATCGGGATTCACCTTTTTAAAGGCGGCGGCCTCGTGCTTTGCCCCCAACTCCGCCGCCCCCAGCGACTTCAATCCATGCGACTTTTCGATACAGATAAAATCCGTCTGTGCGGCAATAAACTCAACCTGCTCCGGCGTAAGCAGGCGGTTCTTGTCACCAAACATGAAATAGCGCGGCGTGGTATCCCAACTGAACTCCGGATAAAAACGTTGAGGTTTGAAAATACTCCCGTCGCTGATGCGCAACGAGCGCTGATCCAGCCGACTTCGACCCTCGGCCACTCCAAGAGCAGCGGCAATGGCGTAAACCAACATAAAAATAAATAATCGCTTCATATCCTCATTTCCTCTCACCAGAACCTGCTCTGAAACATTGTTAACCACGAAATACACCAAATACACGAAATCTGTCTTGAGAATCTGTTTGGTGTATTTCGTGGTTCATCGTTTTCGCGGTGGTTATTTCTGCGTTTTTGTTTTAGTGGTTTCGATTTGACTCACTGCATACTCCGCCGTGATGCGCTGAATCTCCGCCTTGCCGGGTTCCGGACTTCCGCCCGCATTCCGCCAGTTGTGCCCGGCGTTTTTCACGATCACCATTTCCACATCCGCTCCGATTTCATCGGCCTTATTCTTGAGGTGCGGCGCATGCGCATAGGGAATGGTTGAATCCGTATCGCCCTGCATCAACAGCAGCGGCGGACTGTCTTTTTTAATCCAGAAAATCGGGCTCATTTGTTCGTAGGCCTTCGGGAATTTTGCGTACCCGCCTTCCTCACCCGTAATCCTCAACCCAAACCGGTCCGGATTTTTGTCCGACAAATCAGTTTTGAAAAGATTCACATCCGTAAAATCCGTCGGGCCATACCACGACATTCCAGCCATTGGAAAAACATCGTAACCGGTCAGCGACGGATCGCCCGGAAACGAAGCCGGATCGGCTAGCGCCAGCATCTGCGCCAGCTGCCCACCGGCGGAGTCGCCCCAAACCACAATCCGATCCGGATCAATACCATACTGCGCGGCGTTCTTTTTCAGAAAGCGCAACCCGTCCATCGCATCCGTCACGCAATCGCGCATCAAGATGCCATTGTTTTTTTTGTAGAGCCGATAGTCGATCGACACACAAACGAAACCTTTTTCCGCCACCTGTTCGAACACCGACCGCATCAGCGGAAGACCGCCCTTATCTTTGCTTCCGGCCGCCCAGCCCCCGCCGTGTACATAATACAGCACAGGCGCCGCTTCGGTTTTCCCGGCCGGCGGATAATAGATATCCATCTTGATCTGTCGTCCATCCACCTGCTTATAGACGACGTCCAGAAAAGATGCCCCTTCCCACGCCACCTTCGCATCAGCTGCCGCCCCGGAAACAGTCATGCTTCCGACGCACAACGCACCCAACAGAATCAAACTAAAACGCTTCATCATAGATTCATCCCTATTGTAAATAGAACCCATGCTATCCAATCATTGGACCCTGTCTATCCCCATTTTTCAGGATGCCGATCAAAGTAGAGCTGGCAGCTTGCCCTCCAAAGCCTTTGGTGAAGGATGGGGCCCGAATACTTTTCCAAGGATTGGAAAAATCGGGTTCATGCTCGCCTCCGTGATGCAGACGTTCCAGTCTGCACCTCCAATGCAATAGGAGCGCAGACAGGAAAGTCCGCGCCACGTTTTTTCCTGCTCGGCGCGCTGCGAACGGAACGCGACGAGGCGTCGCGTCTACAATGAACCTCAACTATACCCAGTTGACCTGTAGGCCCGATGCCCCATCGGGCGAACGGTGTGTGGAGCGGCGAGATTGCTTCTACTCGGTGCAATCAGCTCAACACCCCGCGTGCAAAAGAAATTCAGTCCCGCCTCCCCCTTTTGCGGTAGCACAGGTGCTAAAAACTAGCGATCAGCCTGCATGCGACGCACCATCTTATGGGCTTCCTCTGGCACCCACTGCTCCCATTCCGAGCCACCGGCTTCGATGAGTTTCATCGTCTTCCGACTCGTCATCGCCAGTAAGCTCGGATCGCCAACTCCGACCGGACGAATTCGTTCGTTCTGCAGCAAATGCTTATAGAAATACTGCCAATTCTCTGGCGCTCTAAAATTCTCTACCGTCACCAACTCCAAACTCCTGGTATTGTGCCAAGGATACACCAACAAGGACACGCGCTTCTTAAACAGACGCCCGAAAGACTCCAGAATACCACCCGCCAGATTCTCCGACCATTTGGTCTTAAACAGTTCATTCAATAGACCGATGCTCAGAATAATCGCAATGGGCTCTGCCGTGTAGCGGCTCAAATAGGTCGCGATTCGGTGAAATTCTGCACTGCGGGAAATCAGCACCGTCTGGCCCAGCGCCTGGAGCGCATCCGCACGATCCAGAAAATCGCCATAATCCACTTCTCCATCACGCAGCAAATTATTCATACTGATTTCACAAATCTCAATCGCACGTTCCTGTTGCTCCTTGGTGGTAATCTTAGAGAACTCCGTACGAGATTGATTAATCATGTCTAAGTGAAGTTTCAGCACGGGCTTAAAGCTACCACGCAAAAGCAAAATCGAGCGTTTATAAAGGGTGTCTGCCGCCGGCACGACTTCGCCATCCTTACCAAACATCGCAGCATCGGTCAGCCCACTCTGCACCAGTTGCAAGGCACATAACCGATTATCCACATAGCGGAAACCTTCGCCGCTGAAACGCAGCATATCCACTTCCACGCGACCGTGCCCGAACCCGTCAGCCAAGGACTCGACGAAGTCCTTCAAGCTTTCACGGTAATTAAAAGCAGCATGAATCATATTCACGCCCACTCTTCCCAGCGCATCCATCTGATCCTGATTCGTCTCATCCAGCAGCCGTAAATGCAGCACGATCTCACAAGGTTCTGTCTTCGGTTTTAATTGAAAGCGCACCCCCAACCAACCATGACACTCCGCGGTATCCTGATAACCACGAGCACGCACCGTATTACAGAATGAGAAAAAAGACGTGTCCGCACCGCGCTTAGGCCCCAGCCGTTCATCTAACAAATCATACTCATATTTGAGCATCGAATGCAGCCGCTCCTGCGACACATAGCGTGAGCCTTTACCGTAGAGCGCATTGCTCATCGTCATATCGTATGCCGAAATGGACTTAGCAACCGTGCCCGCACTGGCGGAAGCACGGAAGAACCAATTGGCGGTTTCCTGCCCCGCGCCAATCTCGGCAAATACACCGTATTTACTCTCATCGAGGTTGAGGGCGAGTGCTTTTTCGTAAATGTTAAGAATTTTTCGTTCGGCCATAATGGGAAGATCCTTCTGTTTTATAAGGGAAGCGAAGGCATGACCATGCCATGGGCTTATAAGAAAATCCAGCGATCTCCAAGACGGGTTAAAAAAGGACGGCCCGACTGCTGAACAATCCATTCAAAAGTTCCAACGCTTGGAAAAGCTAAATGGATAAGTTCAAGTGGTTAATTCTTTTAAAAACAGGTCATTAGCGGCACATTGGGCATCTCTAATTTACGGGTGCGCTTAATGCACTGGGCGGCAAGAATGCCTCCCGGATAAGCCCGAACCGAACTGCCCGAACTTTGAACAATGAATAAATATGACCCAGCGTTGCATCACCGCCGCAGCATCCGGTTGAAGGGGCATGATTATGCCGGGGGCGGGTTATATTTATAACGCTGTGCGCCCATCGGGAATTCATTGCATGGGCCGACGGGAAACCTTTTGGGGAAGAGGTTGCAAAAAAGATCGTTCCGGAGCGCATTCGAATTACAGAGGAAAAATTTCCGGATGCGCAATGGAAAGAATGGGTGATTATGCCGGATCATTTTCATGCCTTAATCCAAATGACGGGCGATGGGTTGCGATTGGGCGATATTATCGGCGGATTTAAATCGGCCGTGTCGCGTGAATTGCGCCGGGCGTGGAAAAAAGGGGCGACGCGGGCGTCGCCCGTACCGCGTAGGGGCGAGGCCTGCCTCGCCCCTCCCTTTGCCGGGCGCATCTGGCACCGGAATTATTATGAAATGATTGTGCGTTCGGCGGAGGCGGAGCAAAAAATTGCAGCGTATATCCGCATGAACCCCTGGAAGTGTGTGCAGAATTTTGAAAACGGATTGCGGGGCATCGGGAATCCGGCACTGTGGAATGCGGAAAAGCTCGGCGTGTTGTGCAGCCGCAATGCGCCGCATATCGGGCGGATTCCCCATGCGGAGGTTTATCTGGGTGGATGGCATTCGCCGAAAGAGAAGGAAATGCTCGACTGGCTGCTGGTACAGAAAAAACGGGTGATTGCCTGTTTGGCCTGGGGAGCGGAAACCCTTCAGCCCGAGCGCAAAATGCTTGAAGCCTTGGAACAAAATCGAATGCTAATTTTGGAGATGCGTAACCGCGACGGTGATTTGGCGGCGGCGGAGCAACGGAATCGATTTGTAATTCAACATTCGGATGCGCTGTTTGTGCCGCACACCACCCCCGGCGGCATGCTGGAGAAACTGTTGAAGGAAACCTAAGCACCGGTGCTCTGCGGGGAGCAGGCGAGCCGCCTGCGGCACAACTTGTTCCAATGATTGGAAAAACTTTGCGGGGTGCACGGCCGGCTACCATCTCGTGGAAGTCACCGCCCGCGTCGATTAATCGATCCTGCCCCCTTCCGATTTTTGCCCGCAGATGTCGCAGATGAACGCAGATTATTAATGGAGGGTCACTGGCCTCAGTGACCACACGCAGGAGCTGGCTTGCACCTTGGGGTCAGCACCTTGGGGTCAGTCCGATTTTTTAATACTCCGGATCTTCTTGATGCAGGAAACCATTACTGATTCCTCATTCTCTACCCGTTTAACTAGAGCGGAAAAGTTCGTCGCCTTCCCCATGCAGAGTTGGTGCTTAATCCATTCATTGGTCACACACGTTTGCTTTCGAAGCAGCCAAGCCAGGCAGCATTTCTCAGGACAGCTTTTGGTCATTCCGGAAAGCTCAGCGCGATGCACTCTCAAAGCATCCAAACCCGCGATCAAAAGCTTTTCCGCTGCGTGTTCATCATGGGACCGCAACTGCTCGCCATTAAACGACTCTCTTTTACCCCGAACGCCAATAACAGCGTCCAGTTTTTCCAAAAGGTCTTTCCGGAAATTCTCCGCCCCGTAATACCAGCCCCTTCTGATCTTACTCCACTCAGCATCCACTTCGCCCGGATGCTCACTGTAGGCAATTTCCAGAACCCGTTTTTGCATAACGTTTCGAAACAAAGCATGACCAGACCGATCATCCTTCAGCCCCATCGCCCCTAGCAGCCGATCAACAGACAACCAGGCCGGACGCTTAGAGGGGCGAAAATACAAAGGATAACTACTCCACCGATAATCACTCAACTTCTCCTGCGACAAATCAAATAGTTTTGCACGGGCAGGGTTTAAATGAATGTAACTGCCTACCGTTGAAAAGTATTCCCCCGCAGAATCATCTACCAGCAAGGCCTTATAACGACCCTGCAATAAATGGCCCCATAATTTGTGTCGGGAATTAAACCGTTGCGTATAGGTCCCCTGCAGCCACTTCATCCCTGCCACGAGATTCGCCTCCGGGGTTTCCAGCAACAGGTGATAATGATTCCCCATCAAAACAAAAGCGTGTATCCGCCAACCACAGCGACCACACGCTTCATCCAATGTATCCAGAAATACCTCGCGGTCTTTATCATCCAGAAAAATAGCATCACCACGATTCCCGCGACTCATCACATGATAGATCGCTCCCTCATATTCGATTCTTGGCTTCCTAGGCATGCAAAACTTCTACCAGCTAAACCGCCCGCCCTCAAGAGAGAATGTTAAAATATCGGACTGACCCCTTTAACGTCATAAAATGAATGCCGAGCAGTAGCCCCGGGATCAGCGAAAAGCGCAGGCATTGTATCAATGGGATCGGTTCTTTCTTCCAATCACGGATA
>JAROBA010000052.1 GCA_029432815.1 Pontiellaceae bacterium B1224
TTGTGTTTTTGTCTTTGTTTTTTCATACCCTCCGAGTGGAGGATTTAAGACGCACTTACCAGCCTTTTTATTTAAGAGCTATGGGATGACAGTGTGTTCAGTTTTTGAATGCCTAGGAACTGATTCTCTATTTTTATTTCAATTGGATGGACAACTGAATCCATGCCTCCGAATAAATGGATGAGGGCTTCTTCATAAAGTTGTGTGTCAAAATAAGTTCCCCATTCCTTCAGTAATTCACATATGTATCGTTGAAGGGTTTCTGCTCTTTGAGAGCGAGCATCCCACGCACTCAATTGCAGAGTGAAGTGCATTCTGTTTTCTTTACTTAATGTTGTTGAAACAAACTCATGCTCTACAGACGGCGGCCGAAAGTTTATAATTTTTCCGTGCCGGGTATTCGTCGCAAATAAATAATTGAGAGTTTGTATGCGCTGAGGTTCATGGATACATTGAATCGTTTTCAGTTCGTACACGCAGTTTTCAATCAGTAGATCGATAAATAGAGATTTTACATAATTTTTGTGGGTCAACTTGATTTCAAGTTCGCTCTCTACATTCAGCCCATGGTTGAGGCATTTTTGCTTTAGTTTATTTTTGTAAATCTGCTCATCATACAATCTGCCCAACCCATTATGGGTCTCGAAGGCCAGAGCCATTACTTTATAATCGAGCTGATGGAATTCCTGCTCGGATAAAGCATTAATAGGATGAGATGGGATGATCGGCATAGTAAATTATTCTGTCCTAATTATTCTGTGATAATCTCTGTTTTTCGGAACCTTTCAGGACGGTGACTTCGTAGCAGGTGACGAGTTGTTCGAGGTGGCGGGTCACTTTTTCGACCTTGCGGGTGAGCGCGTTGTAGGGCAGGAGCGTGACGATGGCGATCGATAGGCCGGTGGCAGTTGTAATGAGGGCCTGGGCAATGCCGCCGGTGACGGCCTTCGGATCTTCTATTCCGGCATCGCCGAGCAGATCGAACGAAATAATGATGCCGGAAACGGTGCCGAGAATGCCGAGCAAAGGGGCGGCGGTGATGATGGTGTCGAGCACGGAGAGGTAGCGCTTCATTTTTTCGATTTCAAACATCGCGGCGGCTTCCAATGATTGGACGAGGCCGTAGTTCCGATGCGCAAGCCCGCCGGTCAGAATACGGCAGACCAGGCAGTTGGAGTCTTCGGCTTCCATGATGGCTTCATCAAAACGGCCTTCTTCCGTCAGGCTGAAAATGCGGTTGATCAGATCCTGGTTTTTATGCCTGGAAATCTGCATCCAGAAAACGGCGCGTTCCACAATAATAGCCAGTGCAACCATGGAGCAGGCCAGCAAGGGCCACATAATCAAGCCGCCTTTATACATCAGTTCCAACATTAGAAATCCTCGGAGTTATCGAAACCCGAAACATAGGTTTTTTTCCAATGCTTGGAAAGCGCCTTCCGAGAGGTTTGCTGACAGACACGCGAGCAAAAGCTTGCTTTATTATTTTGAAAAACCAAGATCTCAAACAATTGAGGTAGGACTATGGCCGTAAGTCAAAAACAGATTGCAGAACAGATCGGGGTTTCCATTGCATTGGTTTCGCGGGTGCTTTCGGGCAAAGCGCGCGATGTGGGTATTGCGGAGGCGACCATTAAAAAGGTGCTGCGTGCGGCGGAGGAAATGGGCTATGTGCCCAGTGCGGCGGCCCTGACGCTTAAAGGAAAATCATCCCGAACCATCGGGGTGGTCGTTTACGACTTCCGGGACCCGTTTTTCGGTACCATCATTGAAAAACTGCAGGCCAGTGCGCACGAGCAGGATTATTCGCTGGTGCTGGCCGGATTTAAGGGGCGTCATCCGGAAGCATCGGATCTCGCTCCACTGCATAAGCACGCTATTGACGGCCTGATTGTGCTGGGTTCGTCTGATCGGTCGGACTGGCTGGCTGGCTTTCGGTCCATGCCGGTGGTGCGAATCGGCCATGGCGAACCGAACGAACCGGTGGTACGCGTATCGATTGATGAGAACAGGGCGGCAGAACAGATTCTGGATCACTTAATTTCCAAAGGCTGGAAGCGGGTTGTATTTATCGGATCGAACCTTTTTGTTCATAACATACGTTTCCAGGCACTGGAACGGGCGGCTGAGACGCGGGATGTTTATCTGGATCGCCATATCTGGGGCTCCGATGGATTTGAAGCGGGGCTTCAGGCCGCCAAAGGCATTGAACACGACAGAGCCATTGTCTGTGCAACCGATATGATTGCGATGGGGGCCCTGCACGCGCTACACGATTCGGAACGGACTCTGCCGGTGATGGGCTTCGATGATATTCCCGGCGCCGCTCAATTTATTCCTCCGATCTCTACGATTCATCAGCCGTTAAGCGAAATGGTGAAGCAGGCGTTTCAGGCAGTCGTTGATTCCGTAGAACCGCAGGTGATTCTGCTCCCCGGTAATCTGATCGTTCGGCATTCCGCGTAAAAAATCGAGGCGCCGATTTTATACAAGCCTTAAGCTGATAGATACTAGCTTTCACTGTGATGTTTACGTTATACCTTTTAATCGTCTGAAAAGTGATTTTATGTGGAAAGGGTACGACTATGACGATACCGAAAAAATATTTATCGCGCAGAAACATGCTGCGCACTGCTGCGTTCGGCTCGGCGGCTGTTGCCGCTCCGATGGTGATTCCTTCAAGTGCCTTGGGTTTTTCGGGGTTTACGGCGCCGAGTAATCGCATCACCTTCGGTATGATTGGCTTCGGTCTGATGATGAAAGGGCATTTCAGAACCATGCTCAACAAAGGTGATGTTCAGATTCTTGCCGTGTGCGATGTCGATACGGAGAAACGTGAACAGGCGCGCGACCAAGTGAACGCGAAGTATGGTACCAGTGGGTGCGATTGTTACAACGAGTACGAAAAAATCATGGAACGCAGCGATATAGATGCCTGCTTTGTGATTACTCCGGACCATTGGCACGTACCAATTTCCCTGGATGCCGTTCGTTCCGGAAAAGACGTCTATGTTGAAAAGCCGATGACCCTCACTGTTAAGGAGGGCCGCATTTTATCGGATGCCGTCCGCCGGCATGGCGCCGTGCTTCAGGTAGGCAGTCAGCAACGTTCTGAAAATTCATTTGGCAGGGCCGTCGAAATGGTTCGGAATGGCTGGATCGGAAACGTGCATACGGTTTACGCGCGTTTGGGCCGCTTCCCGGCAGGCAAAGTCCTTCAGGAGGAGGATATTCCCGACGGATTTGATTACGACCGATGGTTGGGTCCGACTCCATGGTATCCCTATAATGCAAAACGGGTGAAGGGTGATTATGGCGGCGGGTGGCGTTCCTATTGGGAATATGGGGCCCGCAAAAACGGCGACTGGGGTGCGCACCATTACGACATTATCCAGTGGGCACTGGGCATGGATGCCCGCGGCCCGGACTTTTTCTTTCCTCGGGGGTATGACGAATCCGGGTGTCAGGGCTTTAAATACAAAAACGGCCCGATAGTTTATCGTGATTTTCCCAAGCGCACATTCGACTCTATGATTGAGTTTTACGGCGACAAAGGATCCATCGGGGTTGGCCGGGATGGTGATCTGAAAACGAATCCAACCAATCTTAAGGAAAGGCCGTTGGCTTCCTCCGAGATCTATCTGCGGGCCACAGAAAGTCACCACAACAATTTCCTCAACGCCATTAGGACACGCAAGCGTTCCATTGCCGATGTGGAAATCGGGCACCGAACCGCAACGATTTGTCATCTGAGCGCAATCTCGGAACGGCTGAATCGTCCGGTCAAATGGGATCCGAACCGAGAAGAAATTATCGGCGACTCCGAGGCTTCAAAATGGCTGGACCGTCCGCGCCGCGCTCCTTACACCCTGTAATTGAATAAGGTTGATCATGTTGAATAAAATTATACTGACATTCCTGCTTATGGCCGCTGTTTCGCAGGCGGCGGTGAAAGAGCTTATACCCAACCTCACTTCCGATAATCTCGACGTCCAGACGCAGGCCCGGCTGGATCTGTTGGCGGCCTGTTCGGAAGCCAGCAGTCCTGATGCAACGGAAGCAGACCGTAAGGCAATCTGTCTTGAAATGTGCGAGATTCTGGCGGGTAACTATGACGTGGTCGAAGTCATCCAGCCGGTGTTGAACAATCTGGAGCGAATCGGGGGCGAAGAATCAGTTCCAACCCTTGGAATACTGCTAGACCACAGCGATGAGCATATTCGCGACGACGCTCGCCGGGCGCTGGCGGTAAATCCATCTCAGGAAGCGACTCAGGTACTCGGGAAGCAGTTGAAAATGCGCAAAGCCCGTTCCGCGAAAGAAACGGCGGGACTGATTATGGCACTGGGCGAACGTCAGATTCCGGGAGCTTCGAACCTGATTGTCGGGTATGTGAATAGCAAAGATCCGGAAATCTTTCTGGCGGCTGTGAAAGCACTGGGATATCTGAATGAAGATGTCGGCGTGAAGGCGCTGGCAACGCAGCGGGGAAAAGAGAGCGGCTTCCGGAAAATGCAGATCGATGCGGCGCTGCTTTCCACGAAGCGGAAAATCGTATTTGAAAATCTGAATGCTGATTCTGAAATGCCGGAGGTTCAGGCTGCTGCTTTAATGGGGTTGATTCTTTCCGGCGAAACCGGCCTCGCAGCCGATGCCATGGCTTCGGGCAATCCGGTTCAGCAACTGGCGGTGATTGAAGCAACGTTGCAAAGTGAAGATGCCTCTCTTTGCAAAGCCGTTGCTAATCAGATTGGAAACCTGCCGGCTTACTTGCAGGTGCAGGCGCTTGGTGCGCTGGAGTTCAGCGGGAATGGGGGCTATGCCGTAGCGATTGAACCTCTGTTGAAATCTGACGATACATTGGTGCAGGACAGCGCGTCCCGTGCCCTTGCGCGGATCGGTACGGCGGCCTCGGTTGTTCCTTTGCTGGCGAATGGTCGGCCGGATGCCTTAAGGGCATTGGGCGTATTAAATGCAGACGGTGTGGATGCTGCATTGGAAAAATTAGCTGCCACAGGTGATTCCCGTGTTGTTGCAATCAATGCTCTGGCAGCACGTGGTCGTACCGATTTGATTCCTGCGTTCTTTAAGTATGCTGCCGTCAATGATGAGGCGGTTGCCAAAGCGTCTGTGAAAGCAATCGGGTCGCTCGGAACTGTTCCGGACCTCGAACCGTTGGTTGTGCTGATGATCGATCAGGAATCATCCCGACAATCCCGCGATATTCTGAATGCCATTGTTGAGATTATGCGCCGTTCCAGCAATCAAGCAGAAGCGGTTAAAATTCTAGTGGGTAATATGGAGGGAGCTTCTCCGCGGAGTCAGGCGAACATTCTTCAGGCTCTGGTTCAGACCGGAAGCGATGAAGCACTCATCCCGCTGGCTGCCGCGTGTAAGTCTCCGGATGAAACACTGCAGAAGTCAGCCGTTAAGCTGCTGGGCAGCTGGAAAAATGATAACGCCATTCCAACCATGGTTGAGCTGGCGTCTGACACCTCGATGTCGACCGCCAACCACGTGAACCTGATGCGCGGGGTTTCACGACTGCTGGCCGGACAGCGCAGGTTGAATCGCGCGCAAGCTGAGATGGCTCTGGAAGCCTGTCGTCGTCCTGAAGAAAGACAGCTGATTCAGGATCTGATGGATCGGAAGAGAAGATAATCGGGTGCGTTAGGCCGGTGCGGAGTAGGGGGTATATACCAGCTTACTGCCGCATTTACGGCATATAAGCCGGGAATTTCGCTGTTGAGCGGTATGCGTCCAACAGCGGTTTTGGCAGGTCACGGTCCAGCGCGGCGGGGCAAATTGCAGCTGATGCGTGCGCTCACCCGAACAGCCGATCTCGCGAGCCTTCGCTTTCCACACCGCATCGTGATTATGTTTTTTTCCAACTAATGCGTGGGCGATCTCGTGCAGCAATGTATCTCGAACTTCTTCGTCCGATCCAGTGCGGGCATGCTCAAAGGCAATTGAAATCAGCTTGTCCCGGAAATAGCAGCAACCCGCGCGCCGGGTTGAGTGGTCGAATTTAAACCGCCAGCTCGTCAGTCCGTGTTCGGCCATCAGTTGACGAGCCAGCTGTTGAACCGATTCCATCTGCTGTTCCCGCTCTTCTATATTTCCAACCATTGGAAAAAGCAGATCGTATGGAACGGCAAACTCTTCGCCATCGACGCGCACGACGGCGCGCCTGGGATTAGTCCGAATAATCACGCCGGCCACCAGTCGCCGCCGATAATTAAACTTCACCGGATCATCCGGCGCGAATCGCGCTCTAAGTTGGTCTGATTTTGAGAGCATAGCGGTTGGATACACGACTCACTTTGCGGTCGGACGCACGAGCGTGGGTGTCTTTTGCTCCACAACCGACCCTTCAAATGTAATTCGTGGATCGGAGACTTTAACCAGCTCATGCAGTTCATACACATTACGATAGCCGTACCCATACAGATTAATATAGGTCGGAATATTCAGCGCCATCATAATGGGACGTTCCTGTATAGCCATTTGAATGCCGGCAACATTTTCTGATATCGCTCGCGGTTGCCCAACCTTTGAGGCGAAGTCGATCTGGTTGCCGTCGAAATTATTATTGCAGTAGATCAGTATTTTGGTTTCGAAAGACGGAATGATTTTTTGAAGATTATCCTGAGTAAAGTCACTGAAGTTTAAGTGAGTTGCACCTTTAACATGCAGGCGATCGAACCGAAAAGCCGAGCGGGTATCCAGAATGATGACTCCGGGTTCTTTGCTCATTTCCAGGAAAGTATTTAGATCAATCAGTCGTTTTGCCCGATGGGGTTCCACCTCGGCTACCAGCTTTTTGTAGTCATCAAAGCTGACTTTTGCAATGGGGTAAGGGGAGGTTTGAACCTGCGCCCAGGCTGCATTAGCGAGCAGTAGCATGACTGATGTTGCAAACACTATTTTTGATTTCATCTTCAACCCTTCCTTTAGTCTGCTTTTTAACCGAGAATCCAGCCGTATCATTTGTTTTTTGGTTCGATGTTTTTCCGTCTAAAATCTTCTCCAGCATCAATGAGTTCTACTTCATGAAGTTCCATTTCATCATTTCCCCGCTTGAGGGTGATTTTATGGTATAGATCTTTCTCGCTATTCCAACCTTGAGAGATCAGTTCCATTAGTTTGAGTTCGCCCTCATTCCAGATATAGGTTTCTGCAGTATAAATGGAGCCGGCATGGCCTCCGTTGGCATACGTGAATACGGTCTTGTTCGTTGAATTGAAGGTTGGGTTCCATAGGATATCCAGATCCTTACAGGGAACATGTTTTTCTAGCTTTGAATCAAACAGAAAATGACTCCACTCCGTTTTACGTCCGTTGTACATGATGAATATGCGATAATCTTCCATCCCATCGAAATTAAAATCACCACACTCAATGTCTCCTTTATTGTGGGCAAAACATATGCTTGTGGAAAGGAAGATGAAGAACATAAACCTCTTCATGGTGTAATCTGCTCCTTGTCAAACCTGTTCGGTTTTATTCCTTCAGGATTTACATAACTCCCCAATCCCTAAACGTTATTTGCTCTCAAGGTATACCTCTTGAAAATAAACCCGAGTATGAAAAAAATGAGACGAGGAAACGATACTGTGGCGGTCGTGGCAACGCAGTCACTGAAAATATTTTTAAGGATTGGTGGCGATGGCGATGCGGTCGTGGCCGGCGAGGTCGTGCTTGATGGTGACATCAAGATAGCCAAGGTGATTCAGGCATTGCACGACGGCATTACTCTGATCGTAGCCGAATTCGAGGAAGAGCATGCCGTCTGGCACCAGAATGCTGCGTGCCTGCAGGGCAAGATCTTCAATCAGTTCCATGCCGGTAGGGCCGCTGTCGAGAGCGGTCTGCGGTTCGTGATCGCGTACCGATGGCGCAAGCTCGTTCCAATCCTTGGAAGAAATATAGGGCAGATTGGCCACGATTACATCGGCACTATCCGGCGCGAAGCGTTGAAGCAGATTGTTCTTAATCCAGAATACTGATTTTTCTAAATCATTTATTTTTGCATTTTCGCGGGCCAGTTCCAGTGCGTCTTTAGAAATGTCGACCGCTTTGTAGCTGGCATCGGGGCGCTGCTTGGCGAGGGTGAGTACAATGCAGCCGGTTCCGGTGCCGACATCGACGACCGTGGCCGGTTGCTTGTCGTTCAAAATGCGGCAGCTGAGTACCTCTTCAACCAGCAGTTCCGTTTCGGGGCGGGGGATTAGCGCGCGGGAATCGCAGTTAATCTGCAGGCCCCAGAAATCAACGTGTCCAATAACGTATTGAAGCGGTTCGCCGCTTTCAATACGTACGGCCAGTGGTTCGAGTTTTCGAATCAACTCAAACTGCTGGGTGATATTGACGATGCTTGAGGCGGCGCCAGTGTAGATTTCCATCGGGCGGCAATTCAGCGCATGCGCCAGCAGTTCTTCGGTGACACGTTTCGCGTTATCAACACCGGCCGCCTGAAACCGGAACTCAAACGATTCAATTAGCTGATCAATATCCATTCGCTTCTATTTATAGTTCCGGGGATCAATGCCGAGGTTTTTAACCCGGTAGTTAATGATGCGCTGCGTTGCCTGCAGGTAGCGGGCCACGGCGGCGGCATTGCCGCGGTGTTTCTTGAGTGCATCAATCAGGATTTCACGTTCATAGGCCTCGACCATTTGGCGGAGGTTGGCTCCGTTTTCCGGCAGCAGGCTGGTATGCGTTTCATCGCTGGTCTGCAGAGATGGCGGCATGTTGAAGCCGTGGATCACGCCATCCGATGAAGTCAGTACAGCGCGCTCCATGCAGTTTTCGAGCTCGCGAACGTTACCTGGCCAGTGGTAAGCCATCATCATATTAATGGCCGAGGTGGAGATGCGCTTCATGTCTTTTCCGTACATTTTCCCGTACTTCTGCAGAAAGTGATCGGCCAGCAGCATGATGTCGGACTTCCGTTCGCGCAGCGGCGGCAGGTTGATTGGGAAAACGTTGAGTCGGTAATATAGGTCCTCACGGAAGGTATTGTTGGTCATACCTTCTTCCAGGTTGCGGCTGGTGGCTGCCACGACGCGCACATTCACAGTGAGGGTTTCGTTGCCTCCCACGCGCTCGAAGGTTTTTTCCTGCAGTACTCGCAGTAACCGAACCTGAACGGCCGGGGAAATGTCGCCGATTTCGTCGAGGAAGATGGTGCCGCCGTTGGCCAGTTCAAAACGCCCTTTACGTTGCTGCTGGGCACCGGTGAAGGCTCCTTTTTCATGGCCGAACAGTTCCGATTCAATCAGGTTTTCCGGCAGGGCGGCGCAGTTGACGCTGACAAAGGCATTGTTTTTGCGCGGGCTGTTGAAATGGATGGCTCGGGCCACCAACTCTTTACCGGTACCGGAGCCGCCACGGACAAGTACCGTTGCAGCGCTGTCGGCCACCTGAACAATCTGCTCGTAGATCATACGCATGGAATTGCAGTTGCCGACCATATTGTCGATGCTGTAACGATCGCCCAGCTGACGGCGCAGCATTTCGTTTTCCGATTCCAGAGCAATGCGCTCTTCAATCTCCTCGCGGATGGTTGAAACAGCCGAGGCCAGAATCTGGGCCACGTGTTCGAGAAAGAGGGTATAGCCTTTAAGTTCTTCTTCTTCCGCTGCCGGAAGATCGATGCTCATAGTGCCGATGACTTCTTTATGGTGGATGATCGGAACACAGATGAAGGCCGTTTCATTATCGTCGCGGGCTTTGGTCCGGTTCAGAAAATCGGCGGACTTGCTGATGTCCGGTATCAGCTCGGTTGTTCCCGACTGGGCCACTTGCCCCGTGACTCCTTCGCCGAGTTTATATTGTCCGCGGCGGATTTCGGTGTCGGATAAACCACTTGATGCTTCAATGGTCAGAATGTCTGTTCCGGGTTTTCGCAGGGCCAGAGTACCGCGCAACACCCCCATATCCGTTTCCATGATTTGGAGAACTTCGTTCAAAAGTTCAGAAATGTTGTGTTGTCGTGCAGAAATGGTCTGCGAGATTTTGTAGAGAACGTTGAGTTCTTTTTTACTCTGATTCATATTTTGCAATCCTCATTGCCGCGTATTTATTTCTTAATTACGCGTAATACAAAAATGTATCCAATGAGGGGGAGGATGCACAAGTTTGTTTTGGGAATATTTAAGCTACTGGTTTGGGGCGTCGCCCTCGGGCTTGTGTTTTTTAGATCCGCGGCTTTTGCGGGCGGGCGCTTTTGGCGGATTGGATTTTCGGAAGCCGGTCCACCATTCGAGGAGTTCCTGGTGGCGATTGCAGGCTTTGGAGGAAAACTTAAAATAAAGGAATGCGTCGAGGAATCCGCGGCTCTGCATGAAGCGTTGCGGTCGGCGACCGTTGGTGCGTTCGAACCGGCTCTGGTTGCTCATGATATCGCACACCTGATAGATGACCTGCTTCGGTACCCGAACATTCTCGCACATGCCCTTGAGATGACCTTGAATGGCATTGCGGGCTGCGTCGGTCGGAGTCTGTCCGGCATCGATCAGCTGTTGGATCAGAAACTCATGATATTCCCCGAAAATGAGTGCAAACAACAGTGCCGGGTGTACGCGGAGGCCGGCCTTTCGCCAGCGGTCCATTTGTTCCAGCGTCTGGATCACCCATTCGTGGCGCGTTTTGTCTTCATAGATCCAATGGGAAAAATCGTGAAACATCGGGTGGAGCAGGTCGGTTCGTTCCAGCCATTGGAAAACTGCTTCAGCATGGCCGCAGAAAAAGAGTTTCTGTACTTCTTCATACATACGGGATGGTGCGGCGTGAGTCAGTAGATCCTTATTCTTGCAGATAGATTCGTAGGCTTCCTTTTCAATTTCAAAGCCTAGTGCCCCCGCAAAACGGGCGGCACGGATCATTCGAACCGGATCTTCTGCAAAGCGTTTGTCGGGATCTCCGATGACCCGGATAATTTTATCGTCCAGATCTTTGAGTCCGCCGGCATAGTCGATAATGGAAAAGTCGGCAATGTTGTAAAAGAGCGCATTGATTGTGAAATCCCGACGCATCGCATCTTCTTCGGGGGTGCCGAAAATATTATCCCGCATGACCATGCCGGATTCGCCGACCTGCAATGTGTTTTCACAGTGGATGGTATCGTCGCCGTCCTCGGGAACCGGTGCCCGGAAGGTGGCGGTTTCAATCACTTCTCCGCGAAAAAGAATGTGCGCCAAACGGAAACGGCGGCCGACCAGACGGCAGTTGCGGAACATTTTACGAATTTGTTCCGGGGTTGCATTGGTGGCCACATCGAAGTCTTTTGGATTGCGGTTGAGCAGAAGATCCCGCACGCCGCCGCCGGCCACATAGGCGGTATAGCCTTCGTCTTTGAGCCGGTATAACACTTTAACAGCCGCAGAAGTCATGTTCTGGCGGCTGACGTTGTGGTCGGCTCTCTTTAAAATGATTGGTTCCATAAACGGCGCAGACTATTCGAACGGCTTAGGCTAAAAAAGAAAAAATCCACCGTTAAGGTGGATTTTCAATCCAACAGCACAAAAAGCCTTAATCGAGATGTTCCTCGATCCAGTGAAGAATAACATCCACAATAATATCCACTTCATCGCCGGTCAGCTCCCGGCCCTTCTCATAGCCGAAAAATTCCTCGACGGCCGCACGGTCATTACAACCGCAGGCATGTTGAGCAATAAAAACTGGATGTCCTTTTGTGGGGGTCTGCCGCCCATCGTTTTTCGGGTTGGCAGGTGCGAGACGCTTATTCACGAAGTCGGTTGCATGCAGGCGAAGAATATCCATTCCACGCGATGTCACATACTCCTGTTCGGGCTCGCCCAGTACGAATTTTTCAAGCCGGCCGTCGTCGCCCAGTTTTTGTTTAAGTGCGTCCCAATGCTTATTCGATATTTTAGCCACTATAATGTCCTCATTCTTCTTATTTCGACCTAACTGCCACAGCATAAAAAATCTGCGAGCGAAGCGCAAGCCTGCGCCGCTCAAAAAAACAGTAAAAATTACCATGGCTCATTTTAGGGCAGAGGGAATGATCGCAGTTGGCATAATGAGTAAATCACGGGTTCCTGTTCTGCAGTCGGTAAACCCCGGTATATCGATTCCTTTAAAAATCGGACTTCCAAAGGTTGGAACGGGATTGTAGATTGCGCCGTCTTATGAATAAACCGTGTATATTTTTTGATCGTGACGGGATTGTGAACGAATCGCCGGGGCCGGGCTATGTCGAGCGCTGGGAAGATTTTCATTTAATGCCCGGTTTTGTGGCGGCCCTTCAGGTCGTAACCTCCAAGGGCTGCCCGGCCGTAATCATCACCAACCAGCAAGGCGTTGCCAAGGGCCTCTATTCCGAGGATGAGCTCAACAGCATGCATGAAAAAATGCGTGCACAACTGCGGGAGCGGGGCCTGGATGTGCTGGATATTTTCCAATGCACTCACTTTGCATCCGACGATTGTGCCTGCCGCAAGCCGAAGCCGGGTATGATTTTCCAGGCATCGGAAAAGCATGGCCTGGACCTTTCCAGCTCCTGGATGATCGGCGATAGCGAAAAAGATGTTGAAGCTGGACAGGCAGCCGGGTGCAGAACCATTCGGGTCTGCCCGATCACGGAAAAAACCAAGGCCGATTTTCACGTTGCACAGATGGAGGAAGTTGCGCCTATCCTGGAAAAGGAGCTTGCCCCATGCGCGTTGTAGCAACAAACAGCCCGGAAGAAACCTGGGAACTGGCGGCCGAGCTGGCCAATGAGCTGCCGGCCGGAACCGTAATGGCGCTGCATGGCGATCTCGGTGCCGGGAAAACCTGTTTTATCCAGGGCTACGCGGCGGCCCTCGGGATTGATGAACCGATCACCAGCCCGACCTATACCCTGATCGGTGAATACGAAGGTCGGCTGCCTTTGCATCATCTCGACCTGTACCGTCTTTCCGGCCCGGAAGAAGCATTAGGCCTTGGACTGGATGAATATTTTGACATCAACGGGATCACCGCCATCGAATGGGCCGAGCGTGCCGAAGGGCTCCTGCCCGATGATTTATTACATATTGAAATTAAGACCGATGACGAGACTCAAACTCGTACGTTTCGTATTTACCGTGATGGGGACAACGCATGAAGATTTTTTCTATTGAACTGAGTTCCCGTTTCGGAAGTATTGCCGTGCTTGAAGACGGCAAGGTGATCCGCGAAATGAGCTGGGAAGAAAATTTTAAAAACCGCCAACAGCTGTTCGACTCAATGGCTGAACTGGAATCCGATTGGGATAGTGTCGATGTATTTGCCGCCGGCCGCGGGCCGGGCGCCTTTTCCGGTATGCGCATTGGCTTCATCGTCATCAACACCTTGGCCGCCCCGTTGAAAAAGCCGGTCTATGCACTCAACAGCGGCGCCGCGTTGGCCGCACAGATCGGCGCAGACAAAGCAGTGGTGGTTGGCGATGCCCGCCGAAATAAAGTCTGGGCCGGCGTCTTCAGCGGCAGCGAGCTCGAAAATGATTTTGAGCTGATGGAACGTGATGCTTTGAAGGACTTCGTTCCTGAAGGTGCGCTCGTGGTCAGTCCGGATCAGGATCGACTCACCGAACTGCTGGCCGTTTTCCAATGTCTGGAAAACCCGGTATTTCCAACGGCTGGAAAACTGGGCGAACTGGTTTTCCAACGCTTGGAAAAAGGCATCGATTCCGAACCCTTCGAGCCGCTCTACATGCACCCGCCGGTCTTCATCGCCCCGCGTTTTCCCGCTTAGGTTCCCGCTGCCCAACGACGATGCCCCCGACGATGAGTGCCATGCCGAGCAGGCTGGAAAGCGTGGGGGATTCGCCTGGCAGGAAGATCCAGCTCAGCGTGGCTCCGCAGAGCGGAATCAGGAATTTCCAGAGGTTAAGCTTCGATACCTTAATTTTTCCCAACAGGAAAAACCAGATGGCAAAGGCGGTGGCAGAAATGGTGGCGAGCCAGAGCAGGTTGCCGTAATACACAACCGGAAGTTTGATTTGCGGAAAACCCTCAAAGGGCAGGGCCAGCCCTAAGAGAATCACGCCGCCGAGCAGCATCTGAATACTGTTGAGAGCAACCGGATGCAGTCCGCCTTTTCGTTTGGCCACGACCACATTGCCAATAGCCGAAACCAAAGCACCGCTCAAGAGCAGCATCAGGCCGCAAAATTCTTTCAGCCCTCCCGGGTTCCAGGGGTTGGAAGCCAGGCTGATGAGTGCTACGCCGGACATGCCGAGCAGAATGCTGAACAGGGTGCGGCGCTGCATTTTATCGTCTTTCATTAATAGATGAGCCACAAGGGCTGCGGTCAGCGGGCCGACGCCGATCATGATGGCTCCTTCGGCTCCGCTCACCCAGCTCAGGCCGATGAAGAAAGAGGCGTAGAGATAGACCGTATGAAACAGGCTGACCTGGAGCACAGTTTTAAAATCACTTTTCAAAAGTCGAAACGGAGCAAGGATGCTTCCGCAAAGCGGAATCTGCAGGAGGCCTGCGAGTAAAAAGCGGGTACCGGCCAGATTGAGCGGATGCTGATATTCGAGTGCTTTTTTCCCTGCCACGAAGGCGGATGACCAGAGCAGGCAGGCCAGAACCGCCATTAAATTGTATCGAAGGGATTTTGTGCCGGGCATGAATGCCCCTAGAGGTCGACTTCGATAGATAGACAGTGAGCTCGGATACGTTGCTCGTGCTCTTTGTCATCGCGGTTCAGTTGTTGGAAAACCGTTTCCAGTGCATCTTCAGCTTCTTTGTCCATAAACTGAGTAAAGTGCAGTTCGCCCGCTTCATTCTCCAGTTCAACTGCGATTCGGCAAGCTTCGTGGCGGTCCGGCGGAGTGGTTTTACATTGTTTGATGAGTCCTTCAATTTTTTCGTTCGATGATCGAAGGTCTTCAATGGAATCAGCCACGAGAGCGGCAGGAAACCAGCCGCGCTTTAGAAAGGAGTCTCGTGCGGCGCGAATCAGGGTAGCGTGGCTTTTTTCTTCCATATACAGCTGCCACCAAAAGTCGTGATCTTCCGGTAAGGTTGAAAAAATTTGATAGAGTGAGGCAACATTCAGCTCAAGCCGGATGCTTTCTTCGATCACTTCCTCTATGCGTTCTGTTTCCATGGGGCGTAAAAATTACAAATGATCTTCGTGCTGTCCAGCAGATGTTAAAGTTTTATAAACACTACTATTCCGTATGCGAATATCCGTATTTGAAGTGCTTGCGATTTGGTAAATGAGTATTAAGATGCTGAAAACAGGAAAGCGTATTTTATGGTGACAACAAGCGAAGTGGGCGTGTTTGAGGAATTGCCGACCCGGTTCCGGCCGGAACTGGGTACGGTGCTGGTTGCCGGCGCCACCGGATATATCGGCGGACGTCTCGTGCCCGAGCTGATTGAGCGGGGATATACCGTGCGGGTGATGGTTCGGGCGGAATCGCCAGAGCATACCGAGCGCTGGCCCGCTGCTGAAGTGGTGGCGGCCGATGCTCTGGTCGAGGATGAAGTTTTCCAGGTGTTGGAAGGAGTCGATACGGCGTACTACCTGATTCACTCCATGCTCGTGGGGCCGCGCCGGTTCGAGGATGCCGACACGCAGGCCGCCCGCAACTTCCGCATTGCAGCGGAAAAGCGCGGCGTGAAGCGGATTATATATCTCGGCGGACTGGGCGATACGCAAGCCATGCTTTCCACTCATCTTTCCAGTCGTTCACAGGTGGCGGAAGAGTTTAAAAAGGGGGCTGTTCCAACCACGGTGCTCCGCGCCGCCATCATTATTGGTTCCGGTAGCGCCTCCTATGAAATGATCAATCATCTGGTTCGCAGAATCCCCTTGTTTCTCGTGCCGAGCTGGGCCAAAACCCGCTGCCAGCCGATTGGTCTGCGCGATGTGCTGACCATGCTGATCGGGGTCCTCGAGCTGCCGGAAACCGCCGGGCGCACGTTCGATATCGGGGGCTCCGATATTCTGACCTACGAAACCATGCTGAAAACCCATGCCGATGTGCTGGGTAAAAAACGGATGTATATTCCGTCGCCCGTTTCAAACATTGCGTTCTATTCATACATTACCAGTCTGCTCACGCCCATCCCGGCGGCCATCACGTGGTGTCTGATGGAAAGCGTGACGCACGATGTGGTCTGCGAAGAAAATGATATCGAGCAGCTGATTCCGTTCCGTCGGCTCTCCTGTAAAGAAGCTCTCGTGCTGGCCCTCTCCCGCGAAGAGCAGGATTCGGTTTCAACCCGCTGGTCCGACAGCTATCCGCCGGACTATGAACTCGCCATCAAGCTCAGCGAGATTAACGGGCCGCCGACTTACACCAGCTCCTATTCACTCGTCACCAGCAAAAAGGCAAAGGCCCTGTTTAAATCCATCACCCATATCGGCGGGAAAAACGGCTGGTTCCACAGCACGTTTCTCTGGCGCATTCGCGGGGCCATCGACCGCCTGCTGCGCGGCGTCGGGACCACCCGCGGCCGACGCAGTGCCACCGGTCTGCGCGTGAACGATGTGGTCGACTTCTGGCGAGTGGAGGAAATTCAGCAAAACCGACAACTCCTGCTGCGCGCCGAAATGAAAGTGCCCGGCTATGCCTGGCTCGAATTCCGGGTCGACTCCATCTCCGGCGATAAAAACCGCCTGTCCGTTAATGCCTATTATAAAACAAAAGGGCTGTGGGGCCGAACCTACTGGTATATCTTTCTGCCCTTCCATCATTTCATTTTCGACGACCTCATCAAACAGATCGAACGCCGAAGCGCGGAGTGATTTCCAGAGGCTGGAAACAGTTGGTGGGGGCTCGGTGGAGAATGAGGTGCGGACATCCTGTCTGCTCAGCGCCGGGGAGGGCAGACTGGAAAGTCCGCCCCACTGTGTGTCGCTTTCAGCTTTATATGCATCAATCCCTACAGTACATTTTTATGACGTATTTCTTGTGGCTTAGTTTTTAGTGGGGTGCTCTATCTCGCCTAACAAGACAACAATCGCGGCGGAATGGTCTGGAAACATAAAATGATTCTGCTTAAAAAAGCATATTCTCAATCGGTATCAAGGGTTGTTCTTTTAACCTTGTTTTCAACCGGAATTACCTTTTGTGGTGTCATTTGGCTTATTGATATTGCCGCGCATATTTTAGAATCAGGAAACTATTTAATCTCGGCACCATCACCCTATTTTAACTACAGGGTTCTCTGTGAGTTTATCTTTGGCGGGTTCTGCATATTAGCGTTGATTTTAATTCTGAAAAAGGAATCCACGCTTCTTGCTCTTGCATTAATGGTGTCGTGCGCATCCATTGCAATTAACACGGTATTGTTAAAGAAGATTTCCTCTCTAAGCCATCGGGAATGGATTTCAACACTCGAGCAATTAATTCAGGATGAAAACACACATATTGGTACTTCGATATTCTATAAGCAGGAGCACAGACAATACGTAAAATTGTGGAATTTAGTAGAAGTTGATAAAATTGAACCTAACACGATGCTTTATAGAGTCCGGATACACCTTAACGATAAGGATCTTCTCAACTGGGACCGTGCCTTAGACAAAATAGAAGGGATTCTTTGGGATCATCTATACTGTTGTTCCGTGAACGACCTGGAAGAACATCTTAATGACGGCATTTACATAAAAATTGATAACGTAGAGGATCACCATTCAACTGGGACAATGTATCAGAAATCTTGCGGGTGTGTGGTGGACAAGGATTTTTCGATGTTTTAATCAATGATTTCAGGTGGCAGGATCATGCTAATGAGTGTGAAAACGCCCCTCATCTTGAGGATACTGATGTGTTGATCATCCAAAAGAAAGGCATTGGTCTCAGTGAGAACGAGAATGGTTCAGTTCAAATGCCTGCTGAAAATCAATATGACTGGGATCTAATTCACGCATGGTGTAAGCGGAATGTTGGCAAATTCGCAGTAATCTGTTTTGGGGATAGTGTCACATTCGGTGTGCTGGAGGAGGTTGGTAGAATCTTTGATACTCGGGGGGTACCGTTTGTTTTAAGGAAATTAGCTGAACCATCGGCCCCGGAAATTCGAAGTATCATAATACTGGAGCTATACACTAATCGGGAGCAGGAGCATCGGCCCAACCAACATTGAGTCCTTTTGCACCATTTTAAGGACGCAGGTTCCTCTTTTATGTCAGTGGTTCTAAAAGCGGGGTTAACCGCAGTTTTTTGATTTGGGCAACACGCCGTTAACGCTTATTGAGCCAGTCTTCGCTGTTGGGGCCGATGACGCATTCGTTGTTGACGCGCATGGCTAAGCGTTTTTTGCAACGGGTGGCGACATCGGTAAAATTTTTGGAGGGGAGGGTGCGTACGGATTCAACGAGCGAGACCCAGTGCGGCTGGGTTTGTTCGGCGAGGGAATAGTAGACCCATTTGCCTTTTTTGCTCTGGGTGAGCAGGCCGGCTTTGTACAGGATTTTTAAGTTCCGCGACGCGTTGTATTGCGTTTCGCCGGTGACATCCATGGCTTCCGCAACGGTGATGCGCTGGTCAACGTGGATGAGCAGCCAGAACAGGCGCAATCTATGCGGTTCGGCGAGGGCTTTGAGGGCATCTATGTATTGTTCATTCATCGGCGTTTACTTGGGTTTGATTAAACTGACGATGACTATACTCAATCCGATGAAAAAGACGATACCGGAGTGTGCGGCATGCAGTGCGAGCTCTTTGCCATGGACTCCGGTGAACAGGGCGATCCAGAAGAACGGGCAGAAAAGGCCGAGCAACGCAATGTTGCGCCCGGCGCGGGTTTGGTCCGACATCTTGCCGCCGCGGATAAGGGTGGAAATGACGGTGTACAGGTGTTTATACGCGCACCATTTGCTCAGGCTGGATGCGCATTTTTTGGCCTGAGTCGAAAGCGGACTGGGTTGCGATTTCATGGGGCCTCCATGGGTTGCACGGCCCTGTGAGCGGAGGAAGAATCCCAGCTCACAGGGCAAAACCGTTTGAATTAGAGCACGTATTGAATGAGCGATCCGCCGATGATGGCCGTGGTCAGTACAATGGCGACGAACGCGATCACCGCTTTGGGTTTCAGTACGGAAGAGACCAGTGCAATTTCCGGCAGACTCGCCCCCGTGCCGCCGATAATCAGGGCGATGGCGGGGCCGAGGCCCATGCCTTTTGCAATGAGCATTTTCAGCAGCGGAACCGCCATTTCGATACGCAGATAAACCGGAACGCCAATCACAGCCGCAACGATAATGGAGAGGATGCTGTCGCCGCCGACATATTTTTCGACAATTTCTGCCGAGAGGTATGCCGCCGAAACGCCGCTGATCAATGCACCAAGCAAGACGTAAGGAATAATCTTTTTGAAGAGGGCGAGGGCAAAGAGCAGCGCCTTTTTCGATTTGCTTGGGTTCGGGTTTTTGGAGGAGGTCGGCGCGCAACAGGCCGTCGGTGCACAGCTGGGTTCCGGTTCAGGTTCCGAATCGCATGAGGGCGGGGCCGAGCAGCTGGCGGCCGGCTTTTTGGCTTCAAGTTCGTCGCCGCGTTTAATTTCATCGCGCCACGGAGTTTTCGAAATGAGCCAACCGCCGAAAACGGCCGCAATGAAAGTGATCCCCAAATAGGTACCCGTCACGGAGAGGCCGAATGCGGTGTAGACCATGGCGAGCACGATGAAGTTGCACAGCGGGGCGGAGATCAGAAAGCTCATCACGGTCCCGAGCGACACGCCCATGCTGGCCATGCCCATGGTCACCGGCACCACGGACGCGCTGCAGAACGGCGTGAGCATGCCAAAAAGCGCGCCGAGCAACGGCCCCCATTTTTCATGCTTGGTCAGCTTTTTCTGCAGCTTATCTTGCGGAATGAACTCCCGCATGAAGCCGGTTAAAACAGAGACGACCGCGATCACGATCACGAGCGCGCCCCCCACATGAATGAATTCATCGAGTGCAATAGTCAGCTTGTCAGTATTCACGAATTACCACCTTGTTTAAATTTTAAGTTCACTAACACGGCGCAAAAAATATGCAGACATGCACAAATGTGCAAGTAAAAATATGTATAATTCCAACTTCGGAATGATTTGTATACGTTCGAGCATGGGTGGCCAGTTGATAATACCGTTTAAAAGGATTCCTCCTACGCCACGCAAAGTGAACTGGCGAATATCAGAGCAAAGCGGCAAAGCTTTCTCCGTCAAGGCTACGGCGGGACAAGACATTGGAAAAGTGGAAACAGTTGGTGGAGTCCCGGTTGAGAATGTGTAGCAGACATGCTGTCTGCTCGGAGGCGGGGAGGGCAGACAGGAAAGTCCGCCTCACGAAGTGCTCATATAGAAACCGATTCATACTGTTTCCAAGCCTTGGAAACCGCATTTGTGCGGAAACCAGCACATAGTGCAGGCTGTACTGAGTAGAGCCTGCGCTATGCGCTGGATCCGGTAGCGGTACGGCCGAAGTCTGTCAGTTGTCGCAGAGGATCGTGCCAACATGAAAAAAAGCCCCGCGGGAACGGGGCTTTGATTTGGGGTCACCTGATGGTGGAACTACAAACTGATCTTAATCGTCGTAGCCATCCGGGTGGGCTTGATGCCAGTCCCAGGCACTTTGCACGATTTCTTTCAGGTCGGCGTGCTGCGGATCCCAGCCGAGGACTGTGCGGGCCTTGGTGGAGTCGGCCACCAGCGCGGTGCAGTCGCCGGCGCGGCGTGGCTGGATTTCGGCCGGAATCGTATGCCCGGTTACATCGCGGCAGACTTCGATGACTTCTTTGACGGTGTAGCCATCGCCATTGCCAAGGTTGAACGCTCCCGAGATGCCGGGCTTCAGAGCCAGGATGTGAGCCTGCGCGAGGTCTTTAATGTGGATGTAGTCGCGCACACAGGTACCGTCGCGGGTTTCATAGTCGTCGCCGAACATAAAGATTTTTTCGCGTTTACCTTGGGCAACCTGAAGTACGAGCGGGATCAGGTGGCTTTCCGGGTTATGGCCTTCACCATATTTTCCTGCAGCGCCGCAGGCGTTGAAGTAGCGCAGGAACACACATTCGATGCCGTGAATATCCTGACCGGACTGAAAGATATGTTCGCACAGCAGTTTGGAATCGCCATAAACGGATTCTGGTTTTTGCGGCAGCGTCTCATCCATCGGAATGCGTTCGGGAGTTCCGTAGGTGGCGCAGGTGGAGGAGAAAATGAGTTTTTTGCAACCCGACTCCACCATAGCACTCATCAGGTTCAGCGAACCGCCGACGTTATTTTCATAGAACGGCATGGGGGTGACCATGGATTCGCCCACTTCAATGTACGCGGCAAAATGAATCACTGCTTCCGGGCGTTCGGCGAGCAGGGCGCTCTTAATATCTTCTTTATGGCGCAGATCGCCCTGGATAAATTTTGCACGGGGATCGATGGCGGCTTTATGTCCGCGTTCGAGGTTGTCGAAAACCACCACATCGTGACCTTCATCGCAGAGCATCTGCGTGGTAACACTTCCGATATATCCGGCTCCGCCGGCAACGAGTACTTTCATGATAGACCTTTCGTGAGACGTGAAGCGTGAGCCATGATTCATCACGACTCAATCGTCACTTTTCATTATTTAATAATAGTAGCACCGGCAGAAGGAACTATGATTTCCGCCGTCGGCTCAAGGTTTTTCTCTTTGCAAAGTGCAATCACCTTCCCGCAGATCGCTTCGGCGTCGGCCGCATGCACCAGGGCCACCGCACTGCCGCCCCAGCCGCCGCCGGAAAGGCGGGCACCGAGCGCGCCTGCTTCGCGCGCCGCTTCAACTACGATGTCCAGTTCATCGCAAGAGTTTTCAAAGGCGGTGCGGGAGGTTTCGTGGGAATCAAAAAGATATTGTCCGAAGGCTTCAAGTTTGCCGTCGGCCAGCAGGTTTACGCCATCTTCAACGCGGTGGATTTCGCCGACCACGTGGGTGGCGCGCTGCGCGGCTTCGCGATCGATTCTGCCTTTCAGGGCTTCAAAATCCTCGAACTTAATGTCGCGCAGGGCGGAGACTTCGTAGTCCACCAGCCCGTTCAGTTCTGCGGCGGCTTTTTCGCAGCTGACGCGGCGCGCGTTGTAGGGCGAATCGGCCAGGGCGTGTTTAATGTGCGGGTTGATCATCAGGAAAACGACATCGTCCGGCAGTTTCACCGGATAGGTTTCCAAGGTTCGGAAGTCGGAGTGGATCAGCCCGTGGTGTACGCCGTAAATGCTGGAGAACTGATCGAGCAGACCGCAGTTGCAGCCGGCAAAGTTGTTTTCCGATTTCTGGGCAAGAATACCGATTTTATTTTTATCGAGCTCTTTGCCGGCAAAGCTCAGTACGGCAAAAGCGGTGGCCACTTCCAGTGCCGCCGAAGAGGAAAGGCCAGCACCCATGGGAATGGAGCCGAGGAAGGTGCAGTCGACGCCGTCGACTTCAACCCCGTGTTCGCGGAGATAGAAGAAGACACCTTTCACATAGTTGGCCCACTGGAATTTCTTTTCCAGCCGATCATCATTGGTCGGATCAAATTCCGTCGCTTCTCTGATGTCACCGGCGGTGAGGCGAACACCGGGCTGGTCGGATTTGGAAATGCAGAAACAATGGCCCATGTTGATGGCGCATGACAGGGTGGTGCCGGCATTGTAGTCGGTGTGGTTGCCCAGCACTTCGATGCGGCCGGGAGCGTAGGATACGGTGGTGGCTTCGGTGCCATAGGTTTCGGCGTGAATCTTCTGCGCGTCTTTAACAACCTGTTCGTCATACATGGGTGGTTTCTCCAGTTAGCTATTTATAAGGTTTCCAATATATGGAACACCGCAACCTTAATCCATGGGATAACTCTGCAAAGACATGGACAAATTAAGCGGACAGTGCTTTATTTGTCCCATGCTTGAATCTATGCACTATACCATCAGCCAGAAGGTTGCGGAAATATTCGACCTTTACACCGAACTGCATCATATCCGGATTTCACTCTTCAGCCCGGACGGAAGCCTGATCTATCCCGACGCCGTAAACCGGCCGAACTGCGAGCATTGCCGGTTGTTGCGCGACACGCTGGGCATGGATTCTAAATGCCGTGAGCTGGATCATCAGATGATGCAGGTCGCTTTTGAACGGAAGGATCTGATTACCTACACCTGCCATGCCGGAATGCAGGAGGTTACGGCACCGATTCTGGTGAATGAAGAACTGGCCGGCTATGTCATGCTCGGACAGTTTCGCAGCGAAACCGCGCCGGCGGAGTCGCCATATTCCAATGATTGGAAAACGGCGCAGAACAGTGATGATCTTCAGCAGGCGTATGAACAGACGGCCATTTTCCCGGAAGCCAAAATAGAAACGCTGCTTTCCATGTTCCGCCATCTGCTGGAATTTATCGTAGGCGGGCAGCTGATTCATCACAAGGATTACGACCTGATTCAGCCTGTGATTGATCGGATTCAGGAGCAGCCCGAGCGGGAATTGCACCTGGCGGAGGCATCGAAGCTGGTCGGTCGCAGCGGGTCTACCGTCTCCCGCGTTTTTAAAAAAGTGACCGGACGGAGTTTTAAGCAATATCAGGTGAAGTACCGTCTTGAATTAGCCGCTGGACAATTGAAGGCAAAACCCAATTCTCCCGTGGCAGAAATTGCGATGGCGGCCGGATATGACGACGCGCTCTATTTTTCCCGCGTCTTTCGGAAGCAGTTTAACTGTTCGCCCTCCGAATACCGCCTTTCTGTAGAATAGAAATTCACCGCAGAACGATAATTTTCGAATTTGTGGCGAACAAGGCGGTGCGTTTCCCAGGGTAAAAAATCCTGTTCTAAATGTTGTGAAAAAATTGTGTTCAGGCCGGTTGACACCGGCGAAAGCCGTGCGTATATTCCGTGCTTCTTTCATTGGGCGATTAACTCAGTTGGCTAGAGTGTCACCTTGACATGGTGGAAGTCGGAGGTTCGAGCCCTCTATCGCCCACCACCTTAAAAGGCGCCGATTCTTACGAGTCGGCGCCTTTTTTTTGAGCAGTGAAAACGTAGAAGCGACGAGGGCGTCGCGTCTACATTATAAAAGTTCTGCCTCTAACTGAGCTGTGCCAGCAGGGCTTCCGCTTTGGCCACATCGGCAGGCGTGTCGACGCCGATGCCGAAATCTTCGGTTTTGATGACCTTCATTCGGCAGCCCATATCCAATGCGCGCAGCTGTTCCAGCTTTTCCAGGTTTTCCAGCTGGCAGACCGGTTCCTGTACGAGCTTGAGCAGGTAGTCGCGCCGATAGGCATAGATGCCGATGTGCCGCCAATAAATTCCAGCCATTGGAACTCCCTGGGGCATGCCACGCCGTAGTTCAGCGGAGGCGGGCTCGCGGATGTGCGGAATGGTGGAGCGGGAAAAGTAGAGCGCCTGTCCGTCCCGGTTGAACAAGGCCTTCACGACAGAGGGATCATTAATCTGTTCGGCATCGGTGATTGGGGTGGCGGCAGTGGCCATATCCCATTCGCCGGTAGAGATGACGTCGGCCAGCTCGTCGATCAGATTTGGATCAATTAACGGTTCATCGCCCTGCACATTAATCACGGCATCGACTTCCAATGATTGGACGGCTTCCGAAATGCGGTCGGTTCCGGATGGATGATCCGCGCGCGTCATGGCCACCTGCACATCCGGGATTTCCAATGATTGGATGCAATCTGCAATTCGCTGGTCATCGGTTGCCACGATCACGACGTCAAGCCGTTTCGCCTGCTTTACCCGTTCAACCACCCATTGGACCATGGGCTTGCCCGAAATCAGCGCCAGACTTTTTCCCGGAAAACGGGTGGATCCCCAGCGGGATGGGATGACGCCTGCAATTTTATTCATGTGTAAATCCTTTCTGGAAATTTATTTCACGATTGAAACAAGAGTTGAGTCAGTATGCGTTGGATGTTCGTGCTGAACGAAGTTTGTACAACGACGGTTTCCTGCCGGAGCCGGCTGATATCGAGCTCGCTGTTTTTCGGGCGCGGCGCGCCGGCGGGGGGCTCGGGATCCGGAGAAAGATGGCTGTGGTCGATGTGCAGGACATCACCGATGATGCAGGCCATGTCGTATTTGGTGAGCGCTTCGGCTCCACTCAGATGGTAGATGCCGCAGGATTGAGGGTTGTTGAGCAGCTTCTCTGCCCAGTTGCGCAGCGTTTGGGCAACATCGCCGACATAAGTGGGGTAGCGAACGGCCCAGTCATCCACCGCGTGGGGCGTTGGATCGAGCAGTTCATTCAGCAGGGTGGTGACGGGGGATTCTTCGAGCGTTTCGACATCGCCGTAGAGAATGGGAACCCGCAACACAACATGCTGTTCTGAGGCCTGTAAAACAGCTTCTTCACCGGCCCGTTTGGTCTGGCCGTAAAAGTTGAGTGGGTTGCAGGCGGCATCAACGGTATAGGGTGGGTTGGTTCCATCGAAGACGTAGTCGGTGGAAATATAAACGAGTTTGGCTTCGGTGCCGGCCGCAGCTTCGGCCAGCACGCGGGTGGCATCCACGTTTAAGGCCTGCGTTTGCTCCTGTTGGTTTTCGCATTGGTCGGGTTTGCGTTCGGCAGCGGTGTGCAGAATTAATTCAGGCCGAATGGATTCGATGGTTTTTTTCACTGCGGCTTCATCGGTCAGATCCAGTTTAAGATCCTTTCCTCCGGCTCTGCTCCAGGCGCAGGCGGTCAGTTGCTGATCGGCAAAAGCATTGGTGCAGGCGCGTCCCAACAGTCCGCTGGCACCGGTAATCATTATATTCATCGGAATTCCTAACCTTCGTTTGAGTGGGTGGTCATATAATCGATCAGCTCCAGTTGCGTGCAGGTGGCTGTGCCAAGTTTGCCAACGACCACACCGGCCGCAAAGTTGGAGAGCTCGGCAGCTTCAAGGTAGGTGGCGCCACAGGCGAGGGCCATGATGTAGGAGGCAATCACCGTGTCGCCGGCTCCGCTGACATCGAACACTTCGCGCGCCCGGGTGGGAATGTGCTGGGCTGCATCGCCCTGATTCAGCAATAGCATACCATGCGGACCGAGGGTGATGAGCGTGTGGCGGGCTTTCCATTTTTCGTCGAGCACGCGCCCGACTTCCAGCAGTGCTTCATCTTCGAGTGGGTTGGTGCAGGGTTTTCCTTCGGCAATACCGGCTGATCCGAAGGCTTCCTTGCGGTTGGGGGTCACCACGGAAACGCCTTCCATTTTAAGGATGTGATCGTCTTTAGGGTCGTACCCGACCGGGATGTTCTTTTTTGCTGCTGCCGCCAGAACCGTATCGACCACCTGCTGCTGTACAGAACCTTTGCCATAGTCTTCAATAATCACGCCGTCGGCCAGCGCAACTTCGGCTTCGATCAGTTCACAGAATGATGCCATTTCCGTCTCGGAAATGGTGAGGTATTCCTCGCGATCAATCCGGACAATCTGCTGTCGATCTGCCACAATACGTGTTTTTTCGCAGGTGGGGTGCACACTGTTTTCCAGTACCGCGTTGAGCGAGACACCGGAGGCGGTCAGTTGATTTTTAAGTTCGATACCTACGCTGTCGTTTCCAATAATACCGGCCATTGCCGCCTGCCCGCCGAGGGCCAATAGGTTGGAGGCCACGTTGCAGGCGCCGCCGGGCATGGCTTTTTCGTGGGACACATGGACCACCGGCACGGGGGCTTCCGGCGAAATGCGGGAAACATTGCCGTAGACGAAGCGGTCCATCATCAGGTCGCCGACGACCAGTATTTTTTTCTTGGAAGTGTCCTGCAGAAGTTCCTGCGCGCGTTGAACGGTAATTTTCATATTTTATTCTCTCTCTTTAATCCAGAAATCGTCGCCCGGCCCCGTGACAGATTGCAGTTTAACCGTGATGTTTCCGACGGCCACTTTGGCCTTCACGCATGTAATCATACGGCGGTTAATCTTTGAAATCCAAAAGAAGATTTTCCCTTCCCGCAAAAACAGGGCGTCGAATTCGGCAATCGGCTCAATTTTATCGCATTCGACTTTTCCATAGTCTGGAAGTTTAATGTGCTCGTTCTCAACGTGGCCCACGCCCATTTCATGCATTTTTCCATCCACAAAGATGGAATGAATTTCATTGGTGAGGTTCAGCATGCTTTCCTCGCGCATGGCGTATAGAAAGGTCATGACCTCCCGTGTATTGCTTTCAATGGCCACCGAGTTGGTCGTTCCGGCAATACGGTCAATGAATGTCGCCGTTTTATTGGCGTGATCAAAGGTGGTCAGGTGGCTTTTTTCCCGCGATCCCTCGTTCATGATGAGATCGAGGCGGAGGGGCAGGGCGGTGACGGGATCGACAATCACCTCCGTGATGTCATCCACCTTGTAGATGTGGGTGTAGGTGGCATACGTTTGCGTCTCCATCCGGATACGGATCAGCTCGCGATCGTCTTCGGTGATGGCTTCCGTGGTGGTTTTTGACCAGGACAACGGAATCATCATCCAGGTGACTCTGTATTCAGAAACTTCACCGGGCACAAAGCAGCTGCTGTAGTCGCGTGCCATCGCGTGGCCGGCCGTCAGAGCAATGAGAAGGCTGAGGAGAAGTATTTTCATACGCCCCATCTGCTACCGCGTAAACTGCCGGCACACAATTCCAGCCGCGGCAAAGAGCCCGCGGGCCTGTTCCGTGAAATGGTATTCCATTTCATAGACGACCTCCGAGATGCCCGCATTGATAATCATTTTGGTGCACATGAGGCAGGGACTGAGCGTGCAATAGAGCACGCCGTCGCGCACGCTGATGCCGTGGTAGGCCGCCTGAACAATGGCATTTTCTTCGGCGTGGGCGCAGATGCATTCGCCCAGACTTTCACCGGATGGCGCATCGGACGCGCAACGCGGGCAGCCGCCTTCATAACAATTATCAATGCCACGCGGCGTGCCGTTGTAGCCGGTGGATATAATACGTCGATCCTGCACAATCACTGCCGCCACTTTTCGACGGCAGCAGTTTCCCCGTTTGGAAACAACATGTGCAATGTCCATGAAATATTCGTCCCAGTCCGGGCGCTTGTTTGGTTCCTGATTCATCGGTAAACCATATCGATTCACTCTTGTTTCGTAAAGACGTTCATCCTTTAGAATGGGCTTGAAAATGGAGGAGCGGGATTCATACACTTCCCATCCTTTAATTGACTTTGCAGGTGGGTAAATGAATTTGGAGATCCGGGTATGAATACCGCGACATTAAGAATATGTAAATGGGCCGTTCCCGTCTTTATTATCGCAGCGGTTTGTTTATATACCGTTGTAAAAGTCGGCTTCGCACCGACCTATTCAATGGACAAGACGGCATCAACCGCCTTCGATGCGCCCGAAACCACCGCACTCGGGCAGGCCGCCCAGAAAATTACGGACAATCAAAACGGCGAGTCGGGCTTTCTGCTGCTGGACCGGGGGCGCGATGCAATGTCGTGGCGACTCATTCTGGCCGATGCCGCGCAGAAGAGTATCGATATTCAGTATTTTCTCTGGAAAAACGATGCCGCCGGTAAAGTGATGATGCAACGGATGCTGGCAGCGGCCGAGCGGGGTGTGCGCATCCGTATTCTGATTGATGATTCAATGACGGAGACCGACCCGCAATACCTCGCACTGCTCTCGGCGCCGGAAAATATTGAAGTGCGGCTCTACAAACCCTTCGGCCCCAAAGCCAAATCGATGCTGCGCTGGGTTGATTATGTAGCCCATATGAAGGTCATCAATCACCGCATGCACAACAAGCTCTATCTGGTCGACGGAAGCATGGAAATTATCGGCGGCCGGAATATCGGCGAGGAATATTTTGAATATCCCGGAAGCTATGTTTTCCGCAGTCGCGACCTGCTGGCACTGGGACCGGTGGTGAAACAATCCGGCGCGGCCTTCGACCTCTACTGGAACAGCGATTGGGCCGTTCCGATCGAACAGGTAGTTTTGAACCTGCCGACTGAAGATGATGTTACAAAAAACCGTGCTGCGCTAGATGCTTTTGCAAAGAAAGCATCCAGCTATCCGCACGGATTCTACGACGACCCCAAACAGATCGATGCTGAAATGACGCGGCTTGCGAAACAATTGTATTGGGGGAAAGGGACCTTGCTGATCGATGATGTTCCTGATCGGAACGGTCGGCCGCAGACCCACGCAGAGCTCGACCGCACCGGCGTCACGATTGAGCGCGCGGCGATGCAGGCTCAGAATGAGATCCTGATTCAGAGTGCGTACCTCATCCTCGAAGAATCGAGTATGGACGAGCTTCAGGCGCTGACGGATCGCGGTGTGAAAGTTAAACTGCACACCAACTCCATGGCCGCCAATAACCATCTGTCGGCCTACGTGTCCTATAAAAAACAGCGGCGGGGCATGCTGTCCAGCGGGGCGGAAGTCTATGAAATGCGACCGGATGCAAAATCCGAGACCGCCTTGTTTGAAGCTGAGGAGCTGGAGCAACATAATATTTCGTTCGGGCTGCATGCCAAAACCATGGTTTTCGACCGAACGAATGTATTTGTCGGCTCGTTCAATCTGGATCCGCGCTCGGTCGACCTGAATACCGAAATGGGACTTCTCGTCGAAAGTGAAGGGCTGGGCGAGGCCGTTGCCGCAAGCATCGAGAACGATATGGCATCCGGCAACAGCTGGCGCGTTCAGCATGACCCGGCAGGAAAAACAAAATGGGTGACCCTCCACGATGGTACCGTGATCGAGGAGTTCGATATTGAGCCCATGACGACCGCGAAGGAGCGCGCACAAGCCCAGGCAATGGCGCTGATTCCCGACACAGGGCAGATGTAGAATCCGAAGCCTGGTTTTTTCGTTTAACCGGATGACCACGAAAAAACAGATGCTATGTGGGGGTTTACATCGGCCTTATAATCCTTTGATACACAACTAACAAAGGAGGCATGAATGACGACTACCCCGCATAGCGAAGATA